>CAMLRV010000177.1 GCA_946482495.1 uncultured Flavobacteriia bacterium | reverse complement strand
TTACAAGACATAAACAAGATAGATAGACTTAATAGTGAAACTATTTTTTTTAAATTTCTCATAATTATGATTCTAAATTAATTGCTTGATTGTATAAATCTTCATATAAAGGAAGAATATTTTTAATATCGAATTTTTTTGCCACTTCGAAAGCAGATTTTTTAAATTGTGCTAAAGTTTCATCCGATTTTAAAATTGTTATGGCGTTTTTACTCATATTTTCTACATCTCCAACATCACTTAAAAACCCAGAAATTCCTTCTTCATTTACTTCAGGAATTCCTCCCGAATTACTTGAAATCACTGGGACATTAAACGCCATTGCTTCTAATGCTGCCAATCCAAAACTTTCTGTTTCAGATGGTAATAAAAATAAATCAGAATATTTTAAAATTTGATTGATATCATTACTATTCCCAAAGAAAATTACTTTATCTGAAATACCTAATTCTTCGCATAATTTTTCAGCAACAGCTTTTTCCGGACCTTCACCAACCATCATTAATTTGGATGGAACTTCCTTTTGAACATTATAAAAAACCTTTACAACATCCGGAATATTTTTCACTTTTCGAAAGTTAGAAATATGCGTAATAATTCTTTCATTAGTTTTTGCTAAAACAGAACGTTGACAAATTGATTTTTCTAAATAAGGCGTTTCATTAATTTCAATAAAGTTCGGAATTACATGTATTTCTTTATTTAAATCGAATAATCTGAATGTATCTTCACGTAAACTATTAGAAACACTGGTCACATAATCTGATTTATTAATACTAAATGTAACTGCACTTTTATAAAACGGATGATTTCCAACTAACGTAATATCCGTTCCGTGAAGTGTGGTTATCATTGGTAATGAAATTCCTTCTTCGGCTAACATTTGCTTTGCCATATAACCTGCATATGCATGAGGAATAGCATAATGTACGTGTAAAACATCTATTTTATAAAGTTTTACCATGTCTACTAATTTACTAGACAACGCTAATTCGTAAGGTTGATAATGAAATAACGGATAATTAGGCACGTTTACTTCATGAAAATAGATGTTTGGATTTAATAACGACAAACGCACAGGTTGCTTATAAGTAATGAAATGAATTTCATGACCTTTCTTAGCAAGCTCTAAACCTAACTCTGTTGCTACAACTCCACTCCCACCAAATGTAGGATAACATACCATTGCAATTTTCATATTTATGCTACTGTTTTGAATTAATTATTTTTTTTGAAAAGCAGATTCGTAAGTTGCAATCCAATCTTCAACTGAAACTTTAGTCACTAATTCTCCAATTAAATCGTATGGAATATCTTCAAATTTTTTGAATCGTATGCAACTTTTTCCCATATCTAATTTTCTTGAAGAGTGTTTAGGATATTCTCCAACAAACCAATCGTGTAATTCTTTGTTTGCATAAATTCCCATGTGATAAAAATTAATGCTATTTTTTTGAGATGCCATTCCCATAAAAGGTAATGGATCGGTTGGCTTACAATGGTAACCTTTTGGATAAATTGAATGTGGTACAGAATAACCTAACATTCCATAACCCATACCTTCTTGATAGCCTTTTGGAAGATTTTTTAAAATAACATTACGTAATTTTTCAACATGTGATTTTCTATCTTCTGGCAAAGAAGCAATATAATCATTTGGAGTTTTTGCGTCTGAAGTCATGCTTAATCAGTTATAGATTCGTAAATAATTTTTTGAATATTTTCTCTAATATTTAATTTCGATAATTTATTTGCAGCATTGCTATCTGGGTAGGTTCTATTCGACAAGAAAACATAAACCAAATCTTTTTCAGGATCTGCCCAAACCATCGTTCCTGTAAAACCTGTATGGCCGAAACTCGTTTTTGATGTACAACCACAAGTTGGACCTTCATTTCCTAATTGCGGTTTATCAAAACCTGCTCCTCTTCTATTCCCAATTTTACAGAAATAACAGGTGTTAAACGCCTCAAAAGTTTCAGGAGTAAAATACGTGTGACCACCATACGTGCCTTTTTGTAAATACATCTGCATAATTTTCGCCACATCTAACGAATTAGAAAACAATCCGGCATGACCACCAATTCCACCTTGCATTGCTGCTGCCATATCATGAACATAACCTTGAATCGTGTCGTATCTAAAATAAGAATCCACTTCAGTTGGAGGAATTCTATTTAAATCGAATTTTTCTAAAGGATTGTATGATGTTGAATACATTCCTAAACTTTTATAAAAATTTTCATCTGAAATTTTATCCAAACTTTTATGATGTGTTTTTTCTAAATATTCTTTTAATAAAATGAACGTATAATCGCTGTATTTGTACTGCTTATAAGGTAATAATTGTGTATCCTTAATAAAATTTATAATTGTATCATTATAATCATGTCTTAGATATAAATTATTTGAAACCTTAAATGGAAAATCTTTCGACTTAAAATCACTGTAATATTTTTTACTAGGCTTTTTTAAAGAATCCAATGTTTTGGCATAAAAAGGCGTCCATGCTGGTAATTTAGCTTGATGCGTCAACATATCCAAAAGATTGATATCCGCTTTATTTGAATGTTTATAACTCGGAATTAATTCAGATAAAGTAGTTTTAAAATTGATTTTTCCTTTTTCATAATCTTGCATGATGTTTGGCAACGTGCTCAATACTTTTGTAAGCGAAGCCAAGTCGTATAAATCAGTGTTTTTTACTTTTTGTATCGTGTCGTAAGTGTGATAACCAAATGATTTTCTATATACCACTTGTCCTTTTCTTGCTACTAAAATCTGCATTCCTGGTGTAGCTTTGCTTTTAATTGCATATTCAGAAACTGCATCAATTTTGGCCAAAACATCCGAATTCATATTCACTTGTTCTGGATAAGCAAATCCTAATCGTTGAATATTTTTAGTAGGAATTCCGTCATTTGCGCTAAAGTTTTTTTTTAAGGAAACAGGTAAAACACCTTTGGCATCTTTTGCCCCGAAAATAATTTCTGCAGCCACAATATTTGAATATTCATTATTTTGATAGGCTTCAATTAATCCGTCTGTAAATTCAAAAGTTGGGATTCTTAGTAGTGAATATGGTTTTGTAAAGAACGTTACAATTGTATTATTATGCTTTGAAATTTTATCAATCCAGTTGATTTCATTGAAAGTCATTTCGTTTTTCTTCCAAATTCCTTCTGGTTTATGATAACCTACAATCACTTTCGAATAATCTTTAATTTCAACCAAAAGTGAATCCAAATTTTTAGTTTCAATTACATCAATTTGAGCATATTCTTTTAATTTTTCGATAAAAAAATCTGCATCACCATCACCAATTTTTACGAAAGCAATTTTTTCACTATCAACTTTCTTAATTGGAATAATTTCTTGATCATTTTTCAAAACAGTTACAGCGTTTTCAAACATTTCCAAGTTTAACGCTTTATATTCTTTCTTATTTAAATCAGAATATAAATTCTCCATTTCAATTGGGCAATAATTATTTAAACCCGCTTTGTATTTGTATTTTAAAATTTTCTTTACTGAATACGCTAACCTTTCTTCAGTAAATAAATTATTTTTAAAAGCTTCTTTGAATTTTTCTATCGCCACAGGAACATTTTCTGCAAAAAGCAATACGTCATTTCCAGCTAAGAAAGCAGCAACGTCAATATCTCCAGGCTGTTTAAAATTACTTGCACCTTTCATATTTAAGGCATCGGTAAAAATTAAACCCTCAAATTTTAGCTCGTTTTTCAATAAATCGGTTACTACTTTTGGTGAAATTGAAGAAGGTAAATTTTCTGTTGGTTCTAAGCTTGGCACGTTTAAATGAGCAACCATTACGCTCGACAAACCAATTTTAAAAAGTTCTCTATATGGATATAATTCAATTTCGCTGATTCTTTCTTTAGTAAAATCTACTGTTGGTAAAGCATGATGTGAATCAGTTGAAGTATCACCATGTCCAGGGAAATGTTTCGCTGTAGCAAAAACACCATAAGATTGCAAACCTCTAGTATAAGCCACTGCTTTTTCCGCAACATTTTCTTTAGTTTCACCAAATGAACGGTTTCCGATAATAGGATTTTTCGGATTTGTATTAATATCTACAACAGGTCCGAAAGTAAAATGAATGCCCAATCTTTTTGATTGATCCGCCATTTGCATTCCCATTTTTTCTATTAAAGAATTATCTTTTATGGCACCTAAAGTCATGTTCCAAGGATAAGTATGAGTAGAATCGATACGCATACTTAAACCCCATTCTGCATCGATACCAATAAGCATTGGGATTTTTGATTTTGCCTGAAAACGGTTGGTTAATTTTGCTTGACGATTTGGTCCACCTTGAAAAAAGATTAAACCACCAATTTTATATTTGGTAATTAACTTATCTAAATCTTGAGCATGGTCTTCTTTTTTGTTCGAATAAGCGGCAATCATAAATAATTGTCCAACTTTTTCTTCAAAAGAAAGAGAATTATAGGTACTATCCACCCAAACTTGCTCTGGTTGATTGTTAATTTTGGTTTGACTATATATGGTTTGGCTAAAAACTATAAATAATATAAGTAATCGCTTCATGTGTGCTTTCTGATTATTCTTTATTTGAAACGCATAAATTTCTTTAAAATTGCGATTTCAGGTATTTTTTTTAAAATGAAAAATCATCAAAAGTTTTTAAAACTAATGATGATTTCAAAGTTAGTTATTTTTTTTTAGAAAAATCTACTATGCCAACTTTCTTCGGCAGGAATTTCCCAAAATTCTTTCCATTCGCCAATTGTATTGACTAAATTATTAAAAACAATAGTTTTTGAAGTTACTGCTCTTTCTTTTGCCATTTTTTTAAAATCGATT
>CAMLRV010000176.1 GCA_946482495.1 uncultured Flavobacteriia bacterium | reverse complement strand
TCATAAAAAAATAAAATACGTTATTTTGATTAAAATTTTAAACTAAAAATTAGATTTTTTAGTAAATATAAAATAAAAACGAAGTAATATGGTGATTTTACTTACAGTTATAAAATTTCAAGAATTTTATAACTGACATTATTAACTAGAAATTCAGAATTCGTATTTTTTCCAATCAATTGTGTACCTAAAGGAGATTGAGGAGATATGGCAAAAACTGTATGATTATCCACTGTGATTTTAGGTAAAGCCGTACTTACAAAAACCGTCAAATGGTTTGTTTTTACTAAGCTTCCCAAAATAACTTTATCAGAAATTTGGTTAATATCTAATTTCAACAAAACAGCTTGTTGTTCTAAAGCTTCTTTCAGTTTATTTGCAATTTTTTCTTGTTCAATGTGGAGTTTTGACAACGTAGTTTCGTGCTTATCACCCGCAGAAGATTTAGCATCATTTTGCGCATCATCAGTTAAAGAATCAATTAAATCTTGATAAACATCTATTTTATCTTGAAGTAAGGTTTGATATTTGGATAATATATTTTGCTTGAAATTTGTCATTTGTTGATAGGTGCGCTAAAATTTAATTGGTTTTATAATTAGTGCGAATTCATATTAAAATTGTCATTTCTACATTAGGAAAAATCTCCAAACGTAGAAATGACAAAACTAAGAATATTACTTTAATTCGGATTATTTAAATAAATCCAGCCTGTAACAGTTGGAGTTTTAGAATTAAATTCTATAACGTAATAGTAAGTACCGTTTGGCAGTATTTTACCTGAATCAGTTTGACCATACCATTCTTTTTTGTATTGAGCTTTTGTATAAACTTTCATTCCGTATCTGTTAAAAATATCCAAGTTTTTTACATTCAATAATTCTAAATCAAAATAATCATTGCTATTGTCACCATTTGGTGATATTCCTTTTTGAATACCACAATATACTTTATCAATTGAAATGATTTCAGATTTAAAACATCCATTCGGCAAGGTTACTTTTACTGTAAATAACAATGGAAATTGAGGAATTATAGAATTTACGTTTAGATAATCTGTAACATTAAAAGTAGAACTATTTGTTCCAACATTAACATTGTTATTATTTTGCCACAAGAAATTTGATGAATTAACATCAAAAGAATTGTTTATTGGGACAACTTGAAGAGTATAATTTTTATCAATACACTCTTGAGTAATATCAAAATTAAAGTCATCATAAACTGTAACATTTAATGGAGGAGGTAAAATTGCACATTGCCCCGGATTTGGTGTAAATTGATAATTTCCAGATAATGTGTTATCAATAATTGAAGGTTGCCAAGTTCCTGAAATTCCATTTAAAGAAATTAATGGAAGCACGGGAGCAGCTTCTCCCCAACAAACAAAATCAACCGTATCAAAAGTTGGTGTGACATTTGGATTAATATTTATTGTTACAGAAGCATTTGTCGTACAAACACTAGAGGTTGGTGTAAATGTATAAGTTGTAGTGGTTGTATTATTCAAAGCAGGTGACCAAGTTCCTGTTATACCTTCGTTTGATGTTGTAGGTAAAGCTGGTATTGTTGCGCCAAAACAATAAGAATTAGTTACTGTAAAAGTAGGTGTAGTACTAGGATTTACAGTTATTGTCATTGTTACTGAAGTTGCATTTTGTCCGATTGCAGGTGTAAATGTATAAGTTGTAGTGGTTGTATTATTTAAAGCTGGTGACCAAGTTCCAATAATACCATTATTTGAAGTTGTTGGTAAAGCAGCTAATGAAGCTCCTGAACATATTGCAGCAACTTGTGTAAACACAGGAGTTATTGAAGTTGCTAAACCAACAGTAAATGTTTGCGAAGATGTAGGTCCACAAGGTGCATTTATTTGAACTAAAACAGTATAAGTTCCATCACCTAAATTTGTAACAGTGTTAGTTAATAAGTCTGAATTATTGGTTTGACTAATTACAGTATTACTAGAATTTAACCAAGTATATGTAATTATTGGATTAACAACAGACGTGGTAACTGTAGCAGTTGCTGTAGTATTATTAGGACTTATAGTGGTTTGAGTTACATTTACTGCAGCTTGAGCAGAACAGCTAAAACTATTTATAGCGATATAAATCCCACCAAAACTTCTACCAGAAACATACAATTCGTTGGAACCCAATTTTAGTTTTATATCTGTTACAAATTTATTTGTTGTAACTGTATCAACAGGAATAGTTCCATTAGCTGTAAAAGTGGTTCCATTAAAATTATAACATAATATAAAACCATTACCCCCAACATAAACATTATTACAATCATCTACAGCTATGCCTCCTTGTCTTTTTGCAGTATGACCAGCAATGGTAGTAAAACCAATACAAACTCCTGTTGTTTTATTATAAGCAGCTAAATTAAACCCATCATAGTAATATAAATAACTACCATTTGCGGCTAAAGCATTAAATCCATTTGAATTATATGAACCTAAACCAATTCCAGGATAATTTTTATTGTTAGATTCTTCAAAGGTGTTATAATTTGTTGGCGCAATCCAATCATTACCAGAAAAAGTTGGGTTGACTAACATTAATTTATTATTTAAAGATGGCGTATTGGAAGCAGCACTTGAAAAGACTAAGAACAATCTACCATTTGGATCAATTGCATGTGAAACTACATCTTGTGCAATTGTACTTATACCAGTAAAATTTTGTGGAGTAATGCTTCCTGTTGTTGTATTTAAAATTCCAGCTGAAACATTACTTAAAATTGCTCCACCTAATCCATATACATTTCCAGTATTACAATTATACCCCAAATCCCAAACTTCATTCCATGATACTACTGGAGTACTAATAAAATTATCATAAATTCCAGCAGAATTTAGTCTAACTATTCGCGTTCCAACAGCGTAATTAAATCCTTGTCCAGTGTAAGATTTTCCAGTAACTTTATCTACAATAAAATTACTTACATAAGGTCCTACTGAAGTCCATCCAGCTGATGGAACAACTCCACCAAAAGTCCATAACAAAACACCAGTTTGTGAGTATTTCGAAATTAAAAATGGACTAGAACCTCCATAAACATAATAATTTCCAGCATAATCATAATCTACATCAAAACCGTAATTATTACTTGCAAATGTTAAGTTAACAACCCAAGGATCAATAACTAATTCTTTGGAAGTGTCATAACCTTCAGGAAAATTAAATGAAACTATGTTGTTTTCTACGTTAAAATTTGAAGCTACTTTTAATCCATTTTGATAACTTGTTGGTGCAAGTTCCGTAACATTAGTAACTGCTGTTTTTATTACTACGTTTCCATTTTTTAAAACTACTTTTTTGAAATCACCAGAATATTTAATTTTTATATCATTTACATTTGCTCCAGGATGAAGAATTATGTTGTATTTTATTCCATCTTCTCTTTCATTTGTAAAAAAATATTCAATATCAATATTTTCGTAAATATTTTTATAAGTAATTTTTTTAAAACATTCAGATTTTAATTTTTCTTCACCAAAAGAAAAATAGTACGATTGTTTCTCACTTACAATAAGCTCAACATTTGGATTAGAATTTAGCCAACTCACATTCACAAAAGCTGTAGCCGACGGTTTTTCTTCAATTTTTTCACCATGTTCCATTGCTTCATGTTCTCTATGAGTTAATGGTTTTTTCTTTCTTAAAAAATAAGTAACTCCTTTTTGGTTAAAAAAAACTTGTTCGTCACCTTTTACATAGGCATAATCTACAGGTGAATTATTAGGAAGAATTTCATTAAATTGACCGTTATTTTTAATAAAAGTACGTGCACCAAAAATATCACCGGTTTTAACAAAGTTGTTTTGACTATAACTGTTATATGCTGCGCTTAAAAAAAAATAAAAAATTAATATAAATTTCACAGATAGTTTATTTTTCATAGTTTATTTTTTTTAAATACTTTTTATTTTTATAGGGTGCAAATATAACTAGATTATTTGTTTTTATACGATTTACCTTATATTTAAAATAATAATCTAGGAAGTGTTTTATATTATTTTACTTCAAGTTCAGGTTCAAAATTCAAAGGTAATGAATCACCTACTTTTTGTTGACCAATATCACCACCAAAAACAATTTGATCTCTATGTGTGGTATTCCCAAAATTGTCAACAAAGAATGTATTAGTTTTAAAAACCACTCTCGATTGGCGGTTTTTATTATATAAAAGATTAAAATCGGCGAAAAAGCCATCCCTTTTTAAACCACCAATACTCAATTCTGGTTTTGCAGTTTCTGAAACCGTGATTTCATATAAATCATTTGACTTTTTGACTTTAAAAAAATCATTTGCGTTGACACTAAATCTTCCTTCGAATAAGATAAAATCTTTGGCAGACCAAGCGTTGTTTACAATTGTTTTGAATAAATGCATAGAAGAACCTAAAAACACTTTATTTCTGTTTTTAATAATTCTCTCATCAGCAATTACATCTGTATATTTGGCCGTTCCCAAATACATACTTTCCACAACCATACTCGGTTTAATGGTTTTATAACTAAATTTCACGTAAAAGTCTTGCAAATCGAAATCGATGGTATATCCCAGTTCTGGATTTTCAACTTTAATTGGTACATCACAAGTTGCGGTAAAAATAAATTTTTCTAAATCGTAATTAAAATCAATATCATCTTCATTTACAATTTTACAAGCTTTCCCAAATTTTGTTGTACCTAAAAACTGTTGTCGGAACAATTCTAGCTTTTGTTTTCTGGTAAAACCATCTTTTACCACTATAACTGTTTCAATTTCATTGTCTTTCGGAACCAAAACAAAATTATAAAAGTCTTTTTCGTAAGGATTCGCAACGATAATATCTTCGTAACCTAAAAACCG
>CAMLRV010000175.1 GCA_946482495.1 uncultured Flavobacteriia bacterium | reverse complement strand
GATATTTCATCAATGATAAATATAGTATTTCATTAGGTTACGAACACATGAAATACGTTATGGATAATTTCAAAACAGTTGATATTACAGGATATTATCCAAATCAAAACGCAAGTGTTTTCGGTGAATATGTAAATGGAGAACAAGTTTATTTAACTGAAGATTTCTTAACTTTTGAACATACAGATGGTTTAAATTATATCAATACCGAATTTAGCCGTTATGATGATATTTCTAAATTATTTTGGTTACCAAATACAGATAAAGTTCAGGTAAATGTAACTGAAGGAATTGGTGCTGGAGTTTTATTACCAAGAACAAATACGAAGTTATTTAATAAAGATAGATACGATGAATTTCATCTTGCTGGTTATGGTTTATCAGCGAAAGCAGGTTTAAATATTACTTTCTTCAAATACTTTTTTGTTCAAAGTGAAGTAAAAGCTGGTTATATCAATATGCCAGACATTAGAACAACATATGACAAAGCTGACAAAGCATCACAACATTTTTGGTTTGTACAACCAATGATTGTTTTCGGAGGAAACTTTAGAATTTAAAATTCTAATTCTAAATAAATTAAAACGCGATAAGGAAAACTTTATCGCGTTTTTTTATATAATAATTTTGCTTCCTGAATTACCTCTCTTAAAACTTTATCACTAACCGAATTAATTTTAAAATAACGTAACGATTTAATTGTATTTCTCTTCTCTCCTATTAAAATATCTTGATGCAATTTTAATTCGTAACCCTTCGCAAAACCAAAATCAACAAAGCCCTTTGATTTATTTGGTGCGATATATATAAAAGGTTTTTTATGATAATAGAAATACGGAATTCCCCATTTAAATAATAATTCAACTGCATCCATTTCTTGTTCTATTACAGAAATCACATAATAGATAATCTCTTGAAATTCTGAGCTTTGTCTTAATATGTATTCATCAGTTGGCTTCATTACTAAAAATATTTATTCAAAAATAATTAAAAATTGTTGTGCAATTGAATTTAAATTATTTACTTTGTATTTCAAAGTACTTTTAATACTATTTAATTATGATTACTACAGCACAAAAAAATATAGGGATTTCGGCAGCAGTTTTATTGCTAATTCCGTTTATGGCTATGCAATTTACTAAAGAAGTAAATTGGTCTGGTTCTGATTTTTTAATAATGGGTATACTTTTAACTGGTACAGGATTAGTTTGCGAATATCTATTCAGAAAAATAACCAATAAAAAATTAAAATTAGCACTTATCATTGGTGTAATTATTTTGTTTTTATTAATTTGGTTAGAATTAGCAGTAGGAATTTTTAACAGTCCAATTTCAGGATCGTAATAGTATCCAATTTAAAAGCAATCAAATGGAAAATAAAGATTATTTAAACGACTTAAAAGAAATCAAAGAAATGATGAGCAAATCGTCTCAATTTATTTCTTTAAGTGGCTTGTCTGGTGTGCTGGCTGGAATTTACGCTATAATTGGAGCGTATATAGCAAATTCGATATTATACGAAAACAAAACAGTTTTTGGAGATTTGGAATATATCGTAATTCCTCAAACTAATATGATTAAATTGTTAAGTATAGCTTTTATTGTTGCAACCTTATCAATTATCACAGGTTTGGCTTTAAGTTCAAATAAAGCTAAAAAGAATAACGAAAAAATATGGAATCCAACATCCTACAGATTAATCATAAATTTTGCTATTCCACTTGTAGTTGGTGGATATTTATGTTTGTATTTAATTGAAAAAGAAGATTACGGATTAGTTGCTCCATTAATGCTTATTTTTTACGGATTAGCTTGTTTCAATGCAAGTAAATATACTTTAGGCGATGTTCGTTATTTAGGATTAACTATGATTATTTTAGGCATTATAAACACATTCTTTATTGGTTATGGTATATTATTTTGGACATTAGGATTTGGTTTTTGTCATATTTTTTATGGAGGAATGATGTGTTTTAAACATGAAAGAAAATAAATATGTGGTTATTTGGATTAGCTTTTATCATAATTATTTTCTCAATTATTTCTATAATTTTATACATTTTAGGGTTAATTTTTAAGAAGAAAATATTTGGAAATTTAATAGCTGGATTGTGGATTTTCTTAGTAGCACTACCTTTTCTAATGGCCTTTTTATCAATTTTTACAACAAAAAAAGATGTTGAAAAAGATGATATTTATGGAAATTATATAATTGATAGAAATAAATGTGCTGGAAAACAAGCAGATTGGCAATACAATCATTATCGATTTAAAATAAGTGAAGACAATAAAATTAAATTTTACATTACTGAAGAAGATAAAATAATTAAAGAGATTGAAGGAAAAGTAGAGTTTACAGGTTATGGACAAAGTCCGCACTTGAAAATTAACTTAGATGAACCAAAATTTCATATACTTAAAGATAATCCTACATTATATAGAGAAATATGGAGTTTTTATTACGTATTTGAATCAGAAAAGTTTAAAAATGTATTTTTTACAAAAGGAAATTGGAAACCAATAGATTAATTATGAAAAAAGATATCAGTCAAAAACAAAAATGGAGCATTATATTTCCATTTGTACTTCTATTTTTAGGAGTAAGTTTATTAGTTTATATGATTACTTATGAAGACGAGCCCGGAGCCTTACCATTGATTTTAATAGCTTCTGGATTGGTGCTTTTAGTAATGAATTGGCATAAATCAAAAGAGCAATAATAAAGGAAAATTGGAATCCTTTAGATTAATTTATAATATTTGCAAAACAAAAAAACAGAAAGAGATCGCACTTGTGCCTCGCAATCAATATGAAAAACATCATCCAAAATATCAACAAAGCGTTTGACCATAGAATCCGACTTGGAATTATGTCTGTTCTTATGGTAAATGAGTATGTAGATTTTAATTCGATGAAAGAATACTTAGGCGCAACCGATGGGAATTTAGCTAGTCACATCAAAGCCTTAGAGGCTGATGAATTTATTTCTGTAGAAAAACAATTTATCGGAAAGAAACCGAACACAAAATATAGCATCACTCCTATTGGTAAAAAAGCCTTCCAGGATCATATTAACGCACTAGAAAAATTATTGCAAACTAAATAACTCTATTTTTTTATTCATTAACTTTGAAAAACAAAGTACTTTTAAATTAACCAAAAAAAATAAATATCATGGAAACACAAACAGAAAACAAATCATTTTTTCAATCGTCAACCGCAAAAATGATGATGGTTGGAATACTTACATTTGCCTTAATCATTCCGCTTATTTTCGTTCAAGATTTAATTTCTGAACGAAGTATCAGACAAAAAGAAGTAGTTTCCGAAACAACTTCAAAATGGGGTGGCGGCGTTTATGTGTATGGTCCGATTTTAAAAATTCCTTATAAAAATCCAGTTTCAGGAAAATCCAATTATGCTTATTTCTTTCCAGAAGAATTAAACAATTCGGTGACTGTAAAAATGGAAAAACCTTTAGAACGTGGCATTTTCAAATCGAATGTGTTTTCTACAAAAATGAATTTTACGGGCTCATATTCACGGCCAAATTTTCAAATTCGAAACATTCCAGATGCGAACGTGTATTGGAATCAAGCAAAAATTATCATCAGAACTACCAATTTAAAAAGCTTGAAAGATGAAGTCAAAATTAAATTTGACAACTTAAGTTTAAAATTCGAACCAGGAAATTTAGAAGAAAACGATAGTATTGAAATGTTGGAATCATCAACTTTCGATTATAATTCTATTACCAATTCAAGTAAATTTAATTTCGATATTTCATTTAATGGGAGCAAGCAAATAAAAATTGTTCCTATTGGAAAAACGACAGATTGCAAAATGACATCAGACTGGAATTCACCAAATTTTAACGGAAACTTCTCTCCTACTAATCGTGAAGTAACAGAAAAAGGGTTTAAAGCTGATTGGAAGATTTTACATTTCAACCGTCCCTTCGCACAGCAATATTTTGAATCTTTACCAGAATTATCAAACTATGCTTTTACTACAGATTTTATAACAACAGTTGACGAATATCAACAAAATGAACGTGCAAGTAAATATGGATTTTTGGTGATTGGATTAACGTTTTTAATCTTCTTCTTGATTCAATCAATAAGTAAAATTAACATTCACATTTTTCAATATTCGATGATTGGAATTGCATTGGTAATGTTCTACACGTTACTAATTTCAATAACGGAACACAGTAGTTTTTCATTCGCTTACATTATCGCTGCAATTGCAGTAGTAGCATTAATCTCCTTATATTCCATTTCGATTTTGAAGAACAAGAAATTTCCAACATTCATTGCAATTTCTTTAAGCGTTTTATACTCATTTATCTATGTAATTATTCAATTAGAAGATTATGCGTTATTAGTAGGAAGTATTGGATTGTTTGCCATTTTAGCAGCCGTAATGTATTTTTCTAGAAAAATAGATTGGAAGTAAATTTCATTTCAATAAAAAACCCTAACCATTCAATTTGTTAGGGTTTTATATTTTTCAAATCAAGTTTTCGTAATTACATTAAATGAATTAAATCATTAGGTTAAGTTAATCTAAATTGTAAGAAATTACGGCAAAAACGTAAAATTTTAATTTTCCATGCATTTATTTTTGCTCCGTTTAGTAAAAATAGGTGTAACCCGAAAAACCTGTTATAGAGTAGGGAAATTAAAATTTTATTTTATGAAAAAAACTTTTCTTTTTATGTTTTTTGCAATTTTTGGATGTATTGCAACAACCAATGCACAAATTATCATTACTCCACAATTAGATTTAGATCCAAATAGTTCAAGTTATGATATTACAGCTACACCAAATAGTACAATTTACCCAGGTAACTATGAACTTAATATGAAGTTGAGTGT
>CAMLRV010000174.1 GCA_946482495.1 uncultured Flavobacteriia bacterium | reverse complement strand
CGACCTCCTGGTCCCAAACCAGGCGCGATGACCGGGCTACGCTACACCCCGAAAAGCGGAGAGACAGGGACTCGAACCCTGGCGACGGTTACCCGTCGACAGATTAGCAATCTGCTCCGTTACCACTCCGGCACCTCTCCTAGTTAATTCCGTGAAGAATTACCTTTTTTGCGGTTGCAAATATATACAACATTATTTTAAATCCAATAAAAAAACTGCATTATTTTTAAATTAAAAACAAACCTTCTAAATATCAACATCATACAAAAAATAAAGATTTTTTAAACTCTGCTTTTAACTTAAGTTTTCGGGATTTACCTCGTTAAAAAAGCATTAATTACTTTAAAATTCGGTAAAATTTTGTTACTTTCGCACTCGAGACCAAAGGTCGAACTGAATGAAATAAAAAAATAAAACTAATTATAATGAGCAAAAAAGTAGTTATCGTATCAGCTGTTAGAACTCCAATTGGTAGTTTTATGGGAGCATTATCTAGTGTACCAGCAACAAAATTAGGAGCAGCAGCTATTAAAGGTGCATTAAATAAAATAAATTTAAACCCTTCTTTAGTAGATGAAGTATTAATGGGTAATGTAGTTCAGGCTGGAAACGGTCAGGCTCCTGCTCGTCAAGCAGCTCTATACGCAGGTTTATCAAATGATGTAGTTTGTACTACAGTAAATAAAGTATGTGCTTCTGGAATGAAAGCAGTTATGCAAGGTGCACAAGCTATTATGGCTGGTGACGCACAAATTGTTGTAGCTGGAGGTATGGAAAATATGAGTTTAATTCCTCATTACGCTCACTTAAGAAATGGTGTAAAATTTGGTCCAACTTCTTTCGTAGACGGAATGCAAAAAGATGGACTTACAGACGCTTACGATGGTAATGCCATGGGAGTTTCTGCAGATTTATGTGCTACAGAACACAATATTACTCGTGAAGAACAAGATAATTTTGCTATTCAATCTTACACGCGTTCAGCAGCAGCTTGGGATGCAGGTAAATTTGACGCTGAAATTGTTCCAGTTGAAGTTCCACAAAGAAAAGGTGATCCAATCATTATTTCTAAAGACGAAGAATACACTAATGTAAAATTAGACCGTATCCCTACTCTAGCAGCAGTTTTCACAAAAGAAGGAACTGTAACAGCAGCAAATGCTTCTACTATTAATGATGGTGCAGCAGCTTTAGTTTTAATGAGTGAAGAAAAAGCAAACGAATTAGGTTTAACGCCTTTAGCATATATCAAATCTTACGCGGATGCAGCACAAAATGGTTTACAACTGCTCCGGCAAAAGCATTACCGAAAGCATTAGACAAAGCTGGTTTATCAGTTTCTGATGTTGACTTTTTCGAATTTAACGAAGCATTTTCAGTAGTTGGTTTAGCGAACGCGAAAATCTTAGGTTTAGATAACAATAAAGTAAACGTTAATGGTGGTGCGGTTTCTTTAGGACACCCTCTAGGTTGTTCAGGTGCCAGAATTATTGTAACTTTAATTAATGTTTTACAACAAAACAATGCAAAATTAGGAGCTGCTGCTATTTGTAATGGTGGTGGTGGTGCTTCTGCAATTGTTATTGAAAGAGCATAACTAATTAATAATTAAAAATTACCAATTGATAACTAACTTTACTTATCAATTGGTATTTATCAATAATAACTGAATGTTTGGAATTTGTAATTTAGGAATTGTACCAATAAGAAGTGAAGCTAGTGACAAAAGTGAAATTGTTTCTCAATTGTTATTTGGTGATGCTTTTAAAATAATTGAAACTACTCCAAAATGGACAAAAATTAACACAACTTACGACAATTACGAAGGTTGGATTGACAACAAACAGTTTCAAGAAATTACAGAAAATCAATATCAATTATTAGAGAATTCTGAAAGTGTTTTGAATGGTGAATTGATTGATTTCATTTCGTATGACACAAATCAGCTAATGCCTATTCCCTTAGGAAGTTCTCTAAACTTCTTAGATATTGACGAAATTAACACATCTAACTTTCAATTTGAAGGTAAAAAAGAATGTGGCATTAAACCAAAAGATCAACTTCTTAAAAAAGCCTTTTTATATTTAAACGCACCATATTTATGGGGTGGAAAAACACCTTTTGGTATTGACTGTTCTGGTTTTACTCAAATGGTATACAAATTAAATGGCTATAAACTTTTGAGAGATGCTTCACAACAAGCTACTCAAGGTGACGCGTTGAGTTTTATTGAAGAAAGTGAGCCTGGTGATTTAGCATTTTTTGATAACGAAGAAGGTAATATCATCCATGTAGGAATCATGATGGAAAACAATTATATCATTCATGCTTCAGGAAAAGTTCGTATTGATAGAATTGACCATTTAGGAATTTACAACGTTGATACTGGAAGACATACTCACAAATTAAGAGTTATTAAGAAAGTAATCTAATTTTGTCACACTGAGCGGAGTCGAAGTGCTTTCATTTGTCTTCAACTCCGCTCAGACTGACATCAATAAAAATAAACATAAAAAAAGCCAGAACTTATATTCTGGCTTTTTTATTTATATGTTTTAATCCACTCTTGTTAATTTAACAGCTTTCGTTTCCGAAATTTTAAGTGGGAACTTTTCAATTGTTACTGAACCCGGATCTAAACCAAAAGCTTTCTCTTCTGATAAGCCCAATTTCTTCAATAAGTTATAACCATCTAAAATTAGTTTTTCATAGAAAGGTAACGCATTGTCGTAAGACATGAATTTCTCAATCAATACAAATCTGAAGTCACTAATTACTTTATGTTTATTCAAAGAAGTATAACGACTCATTAAATCCACTTCACCTCTTTTCTGCATGTCTTTCACAACTTGTGCAAACATTTTATTGAATTTCGGCGCAATTCTAAATCCTAATCTAAAGTCAACACGAATTACATCATCATGAATAAATTCACAAACTCTATATTCCATTGTATATGGCTCATCTACAACGTGAACGTGAGCAAACCAATAAATATCAGCTCGTTTCGGATTATTATTAATGATCGAATAAATAATTTTCGATTCAATTTCATATCGGTTATCTGCACTAGTTAAATATACTAAGTTAGTAGCATATTTAGAAATAGATTGGTCTTTACTCAAATCTTCTAGAACCGGTAAATATTTGTCCAGTTTCACAAATTCTACAAAACGATTTCTAATTTTTCTAGCAAAATACCAGCATGTCATTACTGCAAATAATACAAATGCAATAATTAAAGTAATATACCCACCTTCTCCAAACTTATGCAAACAAGCATATAAAAAGGCCATTTCAATAATAACATAGGTAATAATAATGGTCCAAATAAAAACCTTATTATATCTTTTTAAAATCATATAAAAGTTCAACAAAGTTGTTGTCATCAACATTGTCAAAACAATTGCTAAACCATACGCTGCTTCCATTGCAGCTGCTTTTTGAAAATATATAACAATAAAAATACACCCTGCCCATAACAACCAGTTTAAGGAAGGAATATATAATTGTCCTTTTAATTCAGTAGGATACTTAATTTTAACTCTTGGCCAAAAGTTTAATCGAATTGCCTCATTGATTAATGTAAATGAACCAGAAATCAATGCTTGAGAAGCTACGATTGCCGCTAATGTAGCAATTGCAATTCCAGCAGGTAAAAACCATTCGGGCATAACTCCATAAAAGGGATTCGTAATACCAGCTTGAGCTAAAGTTTGCCCGTCATGCTGAATTAACCAAGCTCCTTGACCTAAATAGTTTAAAATCAAAGTTGTTTTAACGAAAATCCAGCTAATTCTAATGTTTTCTTTACCACAGTGACCTAAATCAGAATATAAAGCTTCAGCTCCAGTAGTACATAAGAAAACTGCACCTAAATATAAATAACCACCATGTACTGAAAGTAATTTATAAGCATAATACGGATTCAACGCAGATAGAATCTCAAGATTTAAAGATGTTTGAATTAATCCTAAAACCCCTAACATACCAAACCATAAAAACATTACTGGACCAAAAAACTTACCAATAAATTTGGTTCCGAATTGTTGAATAGCAAAAAGTAGGGTTAAAATAATAATTACAATGTACATGATATACTCCTCTTCGAAGCTAGGATACATTGTTTTTATCCCTTCAATGGCTGAAGATACAGAAATCGGCGGCGTAATAATTCCGTCAGCTAAAAGCGTACAACCTCCAATAATGGCGGGAAATAAAAGCCATTTAATTTTAGTTTTTCTAATAAGAGCGTAAAGAGAAAAAATTCCACCCTCACCGTTGTTATCAGCTCTAAGGGTAATTACTACATATTTAATAGTAGTTTGAAGTGTTAATGTCCAAAAAATACACGAAATTGCTCCTTTAATTACATCGGTGTTAATTGCGTGTTTTCCAATAATTGCATTAAGAACGTATAAAGGAGAAGTTCCAATATCTCCGTAAATTATACCTAGTGTAACTAGTAAACCGGCTGCTGAAAGTTTATGCAAGCCATGATGACCTTTTTCCATTTTAAATTTTATAAAACAAGCTACAAAATTACAAAAACAATATGTTTCAAAATCTTTTTTTGCGAAAAATATTTTACATTTTATTACGCATCAAGTACGAAAATTACTTTTAATTTATAATCAAATACTTATCTTTGCAGTCTTATTAAAATTTGAAAAAATGCGTATTTCTTACAATTGGCTAAAACAATTTATTAAAATAGACTGGAAATCAGATGAAACGGCAGCTTTACTTACCGATTTAGGTTTGGAAGTAGAAGTTGTTGAAGCATTTGAAAGTGTTACTGGTGGACTAAAAGGTATTGTAGTTGGACATGTTTTAACATGTGAAAAACATCCTGATGCGGATAAATTAAAAATTACTACTGTAGATTTAGGTGATGTTAATGCTCCAGT
>CAMLRV010000173.1 GCA_946482495.1 uncultured Flavobacteriia bacterium | reverse complement strand
AGATGGTGAGTTTTATTAAAAAAAAACCGCTCTAATTTTATAAGAACGGATTTTATGTATTGATATTTATTTTACTATTGTATAATTTTCATTGGTTCCCCCAATTCTATAAACAAGAATCCAGTTTTTCGGGATATAAAATGGAACAGCATAATTACTTTGATAGTTATATGTTACTTTTTGATAGGAATAGATATTTTTCTTTTTCTTTTCACCTACACAATTTCCATTACTACCAACAGATACTTCAGCACTTTCACCTTCTAAAACATAATATGGGAAATGATTAGGTTCAGTGCCAAATTTTTCAATTGGAGAGTTTGGGTAAGTACTAAACGAACCACTTTCGCAGTCAAACATTTCAATTTCAATTGCGAATTTTACTTCTACTTTCAAGTTTTCTTGATTTTCTATTTTTGGTAACAATAAATCTACTCTTTTATAGCCTTCTTTTGGTTGTGGATATTTTGGTTTGTTTTGTGAAAACGAAATTAAACTAATTAGTAAAAACAATATTGTAAGTGATTTTTTCATATTTATTTTTTTTTTGCAAAACTATATATTAATCTATATAACTAAAAAAAATCCGCTCTAATTTTATCAGAACGGATTTTTATTTTATTGACTAATCGACTCATTGCCGAATTGATTCATTATTTCTTCAAATGCACATCAAAATAATCTGCAATTTTTGCATACATGTGAATTCTGTCTCTTCCACCCACATTGTGTTCGTGGTTTGGATATAAGAAATAATCAACTTGTTTTCCAGCTTTAATAGATGCTTCAATGAAATTCATACTGTTTTGTTGCACTACAACTGGATCTTGCGCTCCGTGAATGATTAATAATCGACCTTTTAAGTTTTTTACTTTGTCCAATAACGAAGCTTTTGCATAACCTTCTGGGTTATCTTGTGGCGTATCCATATAACGTTCTCCGTACATGATTTCATAATATTTCCAATCGATAACTGGTCCACCTGCAACACCAACTTTAAAAGTATCTGGTTGTGAAGTCATTAAAGAAGTTGTCATAAATCCACCAAAACTCCATCCAAAAACCCCAATTTTATTAGCGTCTACAAATGATTTTGATTTCAAGAATTCAACACCTTTCATTTGGTCTGCCATTTCGTTTACTCCTAAATTTCTATGGTTTACATCACAAAATCTTTTTCCACGAGCATCACTTCCTCTATTGTCTAAAGTAAATACCACATAACCTTGTTGTGCCATGTACATATCAAAATATCCTGCACCACCTAACCATTTGTTAGTTACTAATTGTGCATGCGAACCACCATAAACATAAACCATTACTGGGTATTTTTTTGTCGCATCAAAATTAGCAGGATAAATTAATCTTCCGTTTAACGGTGTTTTTCCATCTGCAGAAATTAAAGTTACCATTTCAATTTTTGGCATATCAATTTTTCCAGTAAAAGGATTTTCCGCTTTTACTAAAGTAGTATTGGCCATTTTCGTTTTGATGTTTAAAATCGAAATTTCATTTGGAGTTGTCGCATTGCTATATTGGTCTAAAACCATCATTCCATCTGAAGAAACAGAAGCATTGTGTGTTCCAGAAACCGTAGTTAATTGTAAAGTTGTACCCGATTTTAAATCTACTTGATACAATTGTCTGTCTAAACCATTATTAGCTGTTCCGATATAATTGATTTTAGAATTAGTAGCATCGAAACCTAATAAATTAGTTACCACAACATCTTTAAAACCTAAGTTTTTTAATAATTTTCCATCCGTATTGTATAAATACATTTGGTTGTATCCATTAAAATCAGTTTGGTAAATAAATTGTGTTGGGTTATTTGGTACGAATGTTAAAGCGTGTTGAGGTTCTACCCAAGTTGTTGCTTTTTCTTCAAATAATGTTTTTACAAACGCTCCAGTTGTAGCGTTATACTTGTTGAATTTTAAATGATTTTGATCACGATTTAAAATTCCAATAAAAATATGTTTCCCTGTTGGTTCCCAAGAAACCATAGTTAAATATTGTTCTTTTGGTTCACCAGTTTGAATGGTTACTTTTTTACCAGAAGCTACATCAAAAATAACTAAAGTAACATTTTCACTTGTCATTCCAGCCATTGGATATTTGATGTCTTTATTTACAGCTTCACGCTCATTCCAGTTGATAATTGGATAATTTCCAACCATCGTTTCGTCTTTTCTATAATAGGCTAATTGCGTTCCTGCTTCATTCCACCACATTCCTCTGTCGATACCAAATTCTTGACGGTGCACATAATCAGAACCATTTACGATTCCTTTATTTTCATCATTAGTGACTTCAATTGTTTTATTGTTTGAAGTAATTCTAATGTTGTTATCTTGTAACCAAGCTACATTATTATTAGATGCAAATTTTGCTTGTGCTCCTTCTGCTGAATAACCAACTGCACTAGAAATTTGTTTTGAAGTTACATTAAAAACAACTTTATAATTATTAGTTTTTGAAGCCACTTCAGTTTCAAAAGTATTTGCAGTTTTCCATTCAATAGCAAAAGGAAAAGTTCTTAATGTAAATTCTTCTGTTGGAAATTTTGCTTTTAAAGCCGCTTCAAATTCAGCTTTTGTGGCAAGAGTGTTTTCTTTCCAACCATTGGCTGCGCTTTTTTCTAATAAATTAGCAAAATCAGTACTTAAATAAGTAATCGATTTAGAATCTTTTCTCCATTGTTGTGCAACTAATGAAGTTGGCGCATATTTTCTTGGGCCAGTAACTGTTTCTTCAATAGTTAGTTTTTGTGCAAATGACACACTTCCAACTAAAAGGAAACTTAAAATATATTTTTTCATGGATAATTTTTTTTCAAATGTACTATAATAGTCGAAATAGTAAATTATGTTAAGAAAATTTTAAGAAGATTTTTTGAAAATAATTTGGTTTATTTTAGAAGTAAAATGTGGTTTATATTTTTATTGAAAAATTAATAATAGTCTAGAGAATTGGTTTTTTTATCTATAAAAATTATAAAAAATAGATTTTTTATCCTTATTCAATAAAAAAATATTACTTTCGCCAAATTAAACACACTAACAACAACTAACACACAACTAACAAATGGACATTACCGACAAAAAACTACTTGAATTGATGCAAGTCGATTCAAAAAAAACAACCAAAGAACTTTCTAGTAAATTAAATCTTTCTGTAACTGCGGTTTATGAAAGAATTAAAAAACTAGAACGTGAAGGGATTATTCAAAAATATGCTACAATTTTAGACAAAGGCAAAATCAATAAAGGTTTTGTGGTTTTTTGTCATATAAAATTAATTAAACACTCTAAAGATTTAATTTCTGAATTTGAAAAAGAAGTAGTGAAATTAAATGAAGTCTTAGAATGTTTTCACGTAAGTGGTGACTACGATTATATTTTGAAAATTTGCGTGAAAGATATGGAAGAATATCGTGAATTTATGGTTACCAAGCTTACAACTTTGCAACATATTGGTAGTACACACAGTACTTTTATGATTGGAGAAGTTAAAAATTCAACAGCTTTTACTTTAGATTAATTTTTAAGGATTTTTTTTATGAAAACATGAATACTTATTTTGTATAAAATAGTACTTTTGTAGTCGTAAAATAAAAAACAGCAAACTTTATAATATTATGAGTCAATTTGATGTAACCGTTATCGGTTCAGGACCAGGTGGATATGTAGCAGCAATTCGTTGCGCCCAATTAGGATTTAAAACTGCTATTATTGAAAAATATGCAACTTTAGGAGGAACTTGCTTAAATGTTGGATGTATTCCATCAAAAGCTTTATTAGCTTCTTCTCACCATTATGAAGAATTACAACATTTTGCAGATCATGGAATTGAAGTTTCTGGTGATGTAAAAGTGAACTTAGAAAAAATGATTGCTCGTAAACAAGCAGTTGTGGATCAAACTTCAGGTGGTGTTAAATTCTTAATGGATAAAAACAAAATCACTGTTTTTGAAGGTTTAGGTTCTTTTGAAAGTGCAACTTCGGTTAAAATCACTAAAAATGATGGTTCTTCTGAATTAATCGAATCAAAAAACATCATTATTGCTACTGGTTCTAAACCATCTTCTTTACCTTTCATTAACATTGATAAAGAAAGAATTATTACGTCAACGGAGGCTTTAAAATTAAAAGAAGTTCCAAAACACTTAGTAATTATTGGTGGTGGAGTTATTGGTATCGAATTAGGTCAAGTATATTTACGTTTAGGAGCACAAGTTTCTGTAGTAGAATTTATGGATAGAATTATTCCAGGAATGGATGCAGCTTTATCTAAAGAATTGACTAAAGTATTGAAAAAACAAGGAATGAAATTCTATACGTCTCACAAAGTGCAATCTGTAGATAGAGCAGGAGATGTAGTAACAGTAAAAGCTGAAAATACTAAAGGAGAAATCATCACATTAGAAGGAGATTATTCTTTAGTTTCTGTAGGTCGTCGTCCATATACAGACGGATTAAATGCAGAAAAAGCTGGTGTTAAAGTTACAGATAGAGGTCAAATTGAAGTAAACAATCATTTGCAAACTTCAGCTTCAAATATTTATGCCATTGGAGATGTTGTTCGTGGTGCGATGTTAGCTCACAAAGCGGAAGAAGAAGGAGTTTTAGTTGCTGAGCAATTAGCAGGACAAAAACCGCATATCGATTATAATTTAATCCCTGGTGTAGTGTACACTTGGCCAGAAGTTGCAGCTGTTGGTAAAACAGAAGAGCAATTAAAAGCGGATGGAGTTGCCTACAAAGCAGGAAGTTTCCCTTTCAAAGCATTAGGAAGAGCTCGTGCTGGAGGTGATACAGACGGATTTGTAAAAATCTTAGCTGACGCGAAAACAGACGAAGTTTTAGGAGTTCATATGATTGGAGCACGTTGTGCAGATTTAATCGCAGAAGCGGTTACAGCTATGGAGTTTAGAGCGTCTGCAGAAGATATTTCTCGCATGTCGCATGCTCACCCAACGGT
>CAMLRV010000172.1 GCA_946482495.1 uncultured Flavobacteriia bacterium | reverse complement strand
ATTTCGATCGGACATAGCCATCCTGAATATGTTGCTGCGATTACGAATCAGTTGCAAAATATTGGCTTTTATTCGAATTCAATTCAATTTGATTTGCAAAACCAATTGGCTCAAAAATTAGTAGAACTTTCAGGATATCCCGATTACAATTTATTTTTATGTAATTCTGGTGCGGAAGCGAATGAAAACGCGTTCAAATTAGCTTCGTTTTATAATGGAAGAAAAAAAATAATTGCTTTTAAAGATGGCTTCCACGGAAGAACTTCGTTGGCAGTTTCGGCAACCGACAATCCAAAAATTGTAGCGCCAATTAACGAAAATCAGCATGTTATTATTCTACCACTAAATGATATTGAAGCTTTTGATGAGGTATTTAACAAAGAAATTTGTTGCGTGATTATAGAAGGAATCCAAGGTGTTGGTGGTATCAATATTCCAAACCATGAGTTTTTGAAACATATAGAAAAAAAATGTAATGAAAATAAAAGCATTTTAATTCTGGATGAGGTGCAATCGGGTTATGGAAGAACTGGAAAATTTTTTGCACATCAATATGCAACAATTCAACCACATATAATTACGATGGCAAAAGGAATGGGGAATGGTTTTCCTATTGCTGGATTGTTAATTCATCCAAAAATTAAAGCTCAAAAAGAAATGTTGGGTACTACTTTCGGTGGAAATTATTTAGCATGTGCTGCAGCTATTTCTGTATTGAATGTGTTAGAAAAGGAACATTTGGTAGCAAACGCTCTCGTATTAGGAGAGTATTTGAAAGATGCTTTTCGAGATCATCCTCAAATTAAAGAAATAAGAGGTTTAGGATTAATGATTGGAATTGAATTCTATCAACCTTGTGCCGAAATCCGAAATAGGTTATTG
Organism: uncultured Flavobacteriia bacterium; assembly: GCA_946482495.1. The sequence continues at coordinate 4,178 of CAMLRV010000172.1, read as the reverse complement.
TCTGAATTTAAAATATTTACTGGTACGTCGAGTAACAAAAACACGTTACGTATTTTACCTTCTTTAGCTGTATCAGTTGACGAAATAGACCAATTTATTCATGCGATAAAAAATATTCTAAAATAAAATGAAACAATTTATATCTGTAAAAGATGTGGAAAACCCCAAGCAACTGTTGGAAGAGGTTATCCATTTAAAAAACAATGAAAAGTTTTCTAATATCGGAAATCATAAAACCCTAGGGTTAATTTTTTTTAATTCCAGTTTGAGAACACGTATGAGTACGCAAAAAGCGGCTCAAAATTTAGGTATGCAAGTCATGATGATTAACGTGAATAGCGACAGCTGGGCTTTGGAATTTCAAGATGGCTCTGTAATGAATGGAACAACTGCTGAGCATATCAAAGAAGCCGCTGCTGTAATGGGTTTGTATTGCGATATTTTAGGAATTAGAAGTTTTCCTTCCTTAGTAAATAAAGAAGATGATTATGCTGAAAAAATTGTGAAACAGTTCATCAAATATAGCAATGTTCCTGTGGTGAGTTTGGAATCGGCAACATTACATCCTTTGCAAAGCTTAGCAGATATGGTTACGATTCAAGAGCATCAAAAAGTGAGTAAACCAAAGATCGTACTGACTTGGGCGCCACATGTAAAACCGATTCCGCAAGTAGTAGCAAATTCGTTTGCACAATGGGCAGTTGCTTGTGAACATGATATCACAATTACACATCCAGAAGGGTACGAATTAAGTGAAGAATTTACAAAAGGAGCCACAATTGAATACGACCAACAAAAGGCGCTTTCTGGAGCCGATTTTGTGTATGTGAAAAACTGGTCATCTTTTGCAGATTATGGAAAAGTAGTAAATGTAAAAGAAGATTGGCTACTTAATGAAGAAAAAATGAAAGTGACGAACAGTGCAAAAATTATGCATTGTTTGCCGGTGAGAAGAAATTTAGAATTATCCGATGAATTAATCGATGGTGAAAACGCTTTGATTTTAGCTCAAGCTGAAAATAGAGTATATGCCACTCAAACCATTTTAAAAAAAATTATAGAACATAATTTCTAATCATGAAAACCTTACAAATCATAAAAATAGGAGGAAATGTTGTAGATGACGAAGTTTTATTGAATCAGTTTTTATCTGATTTCAAGCAAATCAAATCGCCAAAAATCTTGATTCATGGTGGTGGAAAAATTGCTACAGAATTAGCACAAAAACTAAATGTGGCGCAAACCATGATTGATGGAAGAAGAGTAACAGATTCCGAGACTTTAAAGATTACTACGATGGTATATGCAGGTTTGGTGAATAAAAGTATAGTCGCAAAACTTCAATCGAAACAATGTAATGCCATTGGATTGAGCGGAGCCGATGCGAATGTAATTTCTGGTAAGAAAAGAAGCCATCCAACGATTGATTATGGATTTGTAGGCGAAATAGAATCCATAAACACCGAGCAAATTATCAGTTTTATCCAACTTGGCATAACACCTGTTTTTTGCCCAATTATTCATGATTCGGAAGGAACATTATTAAATACGAATGCCGATACGATTGCGACTCAAATCGCCATAGCATTAGCCAAAACTTATCAAGTAAACCTTAGTTTTTGCTTTGAGAAAAAAGGTGTATTGCGCAATCCTGAAGATGACGAATCGTATATTCCTATGATTGATAAATTAGAATATGAAAAGTTAAAATCAAGTAAAATTATTTCAAACGGAATGATTCCAAAACTCGACAATGCTTTTGATGCCATCAATAACGGAGTAAAAAAAGTATTGCTTTATCACGCCAATCAACTAGCTACATTAGAAGCAAGTCTGATTGGCACACAAATACAATAAAAAAAATGGAACAGCTTAAAAATGAAGTTATCGCCTTATTACAACAATTAATTAGCACCGAATCTTTTAGTAAAGGAGAAGATACAACAGCGGAATTAATCCAACAATTTTTCACACAAAAAGAAATAAAAACAAACAGATTGTTAAATAATATTTGGGTGAAAAATAAATTTTTTGATACCAATAAACCCACGATTTTACTGAATTCACATCACGATACGGTTAAGCCAAATAAACAATATTCTCGAAATCCGTTTCGTCCAGATATTGAAGATGGGATTTTATATGGTTTGGGAAGTAATGATGCTGGCGGTCCTCTAGTTTCATTAGCCGCTTGTTTTTTGCATTTTTATGATCATCCGAATTTGAACTTTAATTTAATTTATGCTGCTACAGCAGAAGAAGAAATTTCTGGTAATAACGGCGTGGAGATTCTATTGCCAGAATTAGGTGAAATTTATTTCGGAATTGTGGGCGAACCTACAAAGATGGATATCGCTGTGGCCGAAAAAGGGTTGTTTGTGATTGATTGCATCGCTCATGGAAAATCGGGTCATGCTGCCAGAGAAGAAGGTGAAAACGCCATTTATAAAGCGCTAAAAGATATCGAATGGTTTAAAAATTTTGTTTTTCCAGAAGAATCAGAAATGTTAGGAAAAGTGAAAATGACCGTGAGTATTATTAATGCTGGAAGTCAACATAATGTGGTTCCAGGAAAGTGTCAGTTTACGGTAGATATTCGTACCACGGATAAATATAACAATCAAGAAGTTTTGGAAATCATTAAACAACATGTTTCGTGTGAAGTGATTCCGCGTTCCACGAGGTTAAATCCTTCTTATGTGTCTGAAGAACATCCTTTGGTACAAGCTGGAATCGAAATTGGAAGAGGAACTTATGCTTCACCAACCACTTCTGATCAAGCATTAATGCCTTTCAAAACATTCAAAATGGGACCAGGAGATTCGGCTCGTTCACATACGGCTGATGAATTTATTCACATCAGTGAAATTAAAGAAGGAATCGATTTATACATACAATTATTACACACATTTAATCAAAAATTAGATGAAACTTTGGCAAGATAATTCAGAAAAAACAACCACATCCATTCAAAAATTGGTAGAAGATTTTACGATTGGTGAAGATAAAATATGGGATTTATATTTAGCAGAATCTGATGTGAAAGGATCAATTGCACACACCACAATGCTCCAAGAAATAGGCCTTCTCACCAAGAAAGAATTAGCTGAAATTCATGAAGGATTAATTGATATTCTAATTTTAATTAAAAATGGAGAATTTCAAATTGAGGATGGTGTGGAAGATGTGCATTCCCAAATTGAAATTATGTTAACTGAAAAAATAGGCAACATCGGTAAAAAAATCCATGCAGGTCGTTCTCGTAATGATCAATCTTTGTTGGATATTAAACTGTTTATCAAAGAAGAAATAGAAACTATTGTTCAAAAAACAGAACCCGTTTTTCAAAAATTATTGTTTCTAAGTGAAAAACATAAAGCGGATTTACTACCAGGATATACACATTTTCAATTGGCAATGCCTTCGTCTTTTGGACTTTGGTTTGGCGCTTACGCAGAAAGTTTAAGTGACGATTTAGAGCTGCTATTAGCAGCTTATAATGTGGCCGATAAAAACCCACTTGGTTCTGCAGCAGGTTATGGATCTTCATTTCCTTTAAATAGAGAAAAAACCACCAAGTTACTCGATTTTAAAACGATGAATTATAATGTGGTGTATGCACAAATGACCAGAGGAAAAGTGGAAAAAATAACTGCAATGGGTTTGTCGGGAATTGCAAGTACATTAACAAAATTGGCTTCAGATGTTTGTTTGTATATGAATCAAAATTTTGGATTTATTAGTTTTCCAGATGAACTTACAACCGGAAGTAGCATCATGCCACACAAAAAAAATCCGGATATTTTCGAATTGATAAGAGCAAAATGTAATAGAATTCAGGCTTTACCAAACGAGCTAACCATTCTTACTAATAACTTGCCATCAGGCTATCATAGAGACATGCAACTTACAAAAGAATGCTTGTTTCCCGCTATAATTACGTTGAAGAGTTGTTTAGAAATGTTGTTGGTTATGCTTGAAAACATCATTATTAAAAAAGATATTTTACTAGATGAAAAATATGTAAACTTGTTTACGGTTGAAGAAGTGAATAAATTGGCGCTGCAAGGAATTCCTTTTAGGGATGCCTACCAAGAAATTGCTCAAAAAGTTAAAAACAATGAATTTACAAGTAATGTTTTAGAAATGAAACACACACATGAAGGAAGTATGGGCAA
>CAMLRV010000171.1 GCA_946482495.1 uncultured Flavobacteriia bacterium | reverse complement strand
AAATTATCATTGATATTATAAACTTCTCTTACTTTTCCTCTGTAAACCGATTTTTGACCTGTAAAATTGAAATTTGTAGTGGTAATTGTGTTCATTTTGTTGTATTGTTGTTAGTTGAGTGCAAAAGTAAATGAATTTATTTGCTTTGTGAAAATTTTTCATAAAAATAAAAAAGGAAGCTATGAGGCTTCCTTTTTTATTTAAAATTTATTTGAATCTAATGTTATAAGTTACACCTACTCCTAAAGATCTAATATTCGTATTTTCAGTAAAGGTATTTTGATAAAATCCGTAAATATTCCAATCTCTATTATGATATCCTATTTGCGGATTAAAATACAAACCTCTTGAATCACTTTCAACATTGGTTACGAAGGCTACTCCTAAATCAGTTCCAACAAAAATTCCTTCTTTTTGGAAATAAAACCGACCATAACCTGCTAATGGAACCACGCCAAAATCATCAAAATCTTCTTTTGCAATGAAATGATTATAACCAGTTGCTCCACCAATTGCAAAATGATTATTAAACATATACTGGGCTCTAACATCTACTCCAAAATTAAATGAAGTATAATCTTTAACATCACTCGTAGGAACACCAGCAGTTAAACCCGCTTTAAACCAGGAGTTTCTAGGTGTAATTTCCATTTTTTGCTCTTCTTGAGCATAACTTGCGCCAAAACTAAACGCGGCTAATAACAAAATGATTTTTTTCATATTATAATAAATTTAAGGGACTAAATCATAACGAAAAAAATCTTATTTTATTTTTAGATGTTTTTATTTGAAACTGAAATTATACGTGACTCCAAGTCCAACCGACTGAACATTAGCACTGTTTTCTGAAAATGTATTTTGGAAAAAACCGTAAAAATTCCAATCTTCGGTATTAAAACCAATTTGCGGGTTTACATATAAACCTCCATAATTATTATCTACATTGGTTACAAATCCATACCCTAAATCGGTTCCGATAAAGATACCAGCTTCATGAAAATAATATCTACCAAATAAAGCTAATGGCACCATTCCGAAATCGTCAGCTCCATCTTTACCAAAATAATGGTTATAACCTGAAGCCACACCAATACCTAAATTTGGACTAGCCATATATTGTCCTCTTAAATCTACTCCTAAACTAGCAGAAGAAAAATCTGAAATATCACCAACTGGAATACCTGCGGTAATACCAGCTTTTAACCATGAGTTCTTTTTAGTTAATTTAATTTCTTTCATATCCTGACCGAAAATTAACCCTAAACTCATCACACTCAATATTAAAAATACTTTTCTCATAACTTTAAAATTTAAAATTAGAAGAAAAGTATTATCAAAAAATGTGCCACTCTAGGTTTTAATCATTGTTTTCAATGCTCTTATAAGCGTCAATAATCTTCTTCACAAGGCGGTGACGCACAATGTCTTTATCGTCTAAATAAATAATTCCAATACCATCAACATCTTTTAAAACTAGTAAAGCTTCTTTTAATCCAGAAATAGTTCTTCGAGGTAAATCAACCTGTCCAGGATCACCAGTGATAATGAATTTCGCATTTTTACCCATACGTGTTAAGAACATTTTCATTTGCGAATGTGTGGTGTTTTGCGCTTCATCTAAAATTACGAAAGCATTATCTAACGTTCGTCCACGCATGAAAGCTAAAGGCGCAATTTGAATAATTCCTTTTAAAATATAATCATCTAATGTTTGTGGTGGAATCATATCACGTAATGCATCATATAAAGGTTGCATATACGGATCTAGTTTTTCCTTCATATCACCAGGTAAAAAACCTAAATTTTCCCCTGCTTCCACAGCTGGTCTCGTTAAAATGATACGTTTTACTTGCTTTTCTTTTAATGCTTTTACAGCTAAAGCCACACCTGTATAAGTTTTACCCGTTCCGGCTGGTCCAACAGCAAAAACCATATCATTTTTAGCAACATAATCAACCAATTTCTGTTGATTTGGAGTCATCGCTTTAATCAACTTCCCTCCTAAACCATGAACTAAAATTTGGTCGCCTTTTGGCATTTCCCCAGTTTGCTGAGCATCGCCTTCAATTACACGCATAATTACATTATCATCAATGGTATTGAAACGTGTAAAATGTGTCATTAAACGCCTGAAACGCTTTTCAAATTCTTCCAAAACTTCAGCTTCACCAAAAGCCTTTAATACCGTTCCTCTGGCAACAATTTTCAATTTCGGATAGTACTTTTTAATAGTTTCTAAATGACTATCATGTGCACCCCAAAAATCTTTAGGAGCAATGTTTTCTAGTTCAATAATTTTCTCGTTCAAAGGCTATTAATTTAAATTGTTTTTATTCTGTGAAAAAAAGATTAGTTTTGTATCTCTCAAATATAGCAAAAACATATATTCCATTTCAAATAAGTTATAAACAATAAAATGTCAATAATTACTCTTACAACAGATTATGGTCTTAAAGATCATTTTGCAGGAATATTGAAGGGTAAAATATTTTCCATCCTACCAGATACTAATATTGTTGACATTTCTCATCAAATTGACAAGTTTAACGTTTTAGAAGCCAGTTATTTACTTTCGGTTTCTTATGCTCATTTCCCAAAAGGAACGGTTCATATTGTTTGCGTAGACGCATCAAGAAATGCAGACACCAATCATATTGCCATGTTGTATGACGGACATTATTTTGTGGGTGCCGACAATGGTATTTTTGGCGGTTTATCTAGTAAGTTTAACCCTGAAAAAATTGTGCAAATCAACATTCACGACCGATTAATAAATGGTTCAAGCGATTTAGATGTTTTTGCAATGGTGGCAACTCATTTAGCAAAAGGTGGAGAAATGAATGTAATTGGGGCACCACTTTCAGAAATTAAGAAAATGAATGTTTTAGTTCCGATTGCTGAACAGAATTCTATTCGTGGAAATGTAGTGTATATTGATGATTTTGGGAATTGCGTGACCAATATTTCTAAAAATCAGATTGAAGAAGTTGCGAAAGGCAGAAATTACCGAGTTCGTTTTTCGGTTTATACGATTAATAAAGTTCGAGAAAATTACTCGGATTTTAAAAATAATTCAACTTCAGCTTTGAAAGCAATTGTTGGAAATGAAATGGCTATTTTTAATCAGGATAATTTCTTGGAAATTGCCATTTACAGAAGTAATCCGAACAGAACGGGTTCGGCAAACACATTATTAGGTCTAAAAATGCAAGATGTGGTGATTGTGGAATTCACTGAATAATTTACGATTTACGATTTACGATTTGGGATTTGGGATTTTTAAATTATCAATTGTTCATTATCAATTAAAAAATTAAAATAATGTTTGTAAGAATAGTAAAATTAACGTTTCAAGAAGATAAAATAGACGCTTTTTTAGCGAATTTTGAAGAAATTAAGCTACAAATTAGAAATTTTGAAGGCAATGAGTTTTTAGAATTGTATCAAGATAAAAATGATGCTCGTATTTTCTTTACTTACAGTTATTGGAGAGATGAAGATGCGTTAGAAAATTATAGAAAGTCGGCGCTTTTTAATGAGGTTTGGACGTATACCAAAACACTATTTGCAGGTAAACCTGAAGCTTGGAGTGTGAATAAATTAGCAACTTTGAAATAATTTACGATTTGGGATTTACAATTTACGTCACATCGCGTTTTTTCAATGAAATAAAATGGAATTGAAAAAGTATCGAGATGCTAGTTTTCGATACATTCCGATTCTTGTTTCATCGAAACACACGAACTGACGCCGACTTGATTTATGAATTTCGAATTTATATAAAACCGTATAAACTATGTCAAAAAACAAATTAATGTTTCAAGTTTCAAGTTTATAAATTACATTTGTCAATTAAATTTTAAAATAAATGAAGGCATTACTGCTACGTGAAATAAAATCCTTTTTTGGTTCGCCAATTGGTTATTTAGTGATAGCCATTTTTCTGTTATTAAACGGATTATTTCTTTGGGTTTTTGATGGAGATTTTAATATTTTGAATTCGGGTTATGCTGATATGAGTCCGTTTTTCAAATTAGCACCATGGATTTTGATTTTCTTAATTCCAGCAGTAACCATGAAAAGCTTCTCGGACGAAAAAAAACAAGGAACATTAGAAATTTTGTTTACGAAACCATTAAGTCTTTGGGAAATTGTAAACGGTAAGTTTTTAGGGGCTTTTATTTTAATCTTAATTGCTATCCTTCCTACTCTATTTTATGTGTTTATTGTTTCTAGTTTTACATCAGCGCAAAGCACATTTGATTACGGAAGTACAATTGGATCGTATTTCGGTTTGCTTTTCTTAATTGGCGCGTATACATCAATAGGAGTATTTACTTCAACTTTATCAGACAATCAAATTGTTGCTTTTATTATTGCTGTTTTTCTTTGTTTTTTCTTTTATTTCGGATTTGATGGCTTATCAAATTTATTTGGAAGTTTTAGTACTATTATCAAAACATTAGGAATGGATTTCCATTTTAAAAGTATGAGTCGTGGTGTATTAGACACTCGTGATATTATCTATTTTATCAGTATCACTATCTTGTTTTTAGCAGGAACTGTTTACAAACTTAAATCGCTTAAATGGTAATGATGAAGGAAGTTCAAAAAAATAGTTTAAAAAAATTAGGTTTTTTAGCGCTTGGTTTATTTCTGTTAAACTTTGCGGGTTATTATATTTACCAACGTTTTGACGTAACGCAAGACAAAAGATATACGCTTTCGGATACGACTAAAAAAATTATTGATGGTGTAGATTCGCCTTTAATTATTGATGTGTTTTTAGAAGGAAATTTCCCTGCTGATTTCAAAAAACTACAAACAGAAACACGTCAGTTATTGGAAGAATTCTCAGCTTACAACTCTAATATTACGTTTCAATTTGTAAACCCTATTGAAAAAGAAGAAGAACGTGTGGAAGTCATGAAAAAATTCTTCGATAGAGGTTTAACTCCAATTAATGTTACTGTTGAAGATAAAGGAAAACAAACACAAGAAGTGGTTTTCCCTTGGGCTGTTGCAAGTTATGGTGACAAAGGTGCAAAAGTGCAATTATTAAAAAATTTAATGGGCGCTTCAACTGAAAAGAAAGTAGAAAGTTCTGTACAACATTTAGAATACGCT
>CAMLRV010000170.1 GCA_946482495.1 uncultured Flavobacteriia bacterium | reverse complement strand
AACAATCAGAGCACCATTTTCAGGAAAAATTGGTTTACGAAATATTTCTCCAGGAACCTATGTAACGCCAACAACGGTTATCACAAAATTAGTAAGTTCGAGTCAAGTGAAAATTAGTTTTTCTATTCCTGAAAAATACGCTTCGGAAATTGAAAATAATGCTACGATTCATTTCACGATTCCAAACAATACACAAAAATTTACAGCAAAAATTTACGCTATCGAACCTGAAATTGAAACCGCAACAAGAACCTTAAAAATTCGTGCGTTAGCAGATAATTCTAACGGAAAATTATTACCGGGAACTTTCGCCACTATCGAATTAGGTTTAAAAAATATTAAAGATGCGATTGTTATTCCTACGGAAGCAGTTGTACCAGTTCAGGATGGAAAAATCGTTTTCATTGCCAATAACGGAAAAGCTAAAGAAGTCAAAATTGAAACCTTAGCGCGTACTTCAAAAGATGTGGTTGTAACAAGCGGCATCAAATCGGGCGATACCTTATTAACTTCTGGCGTAATGTCGTTAAAAGACGAAGCAGACATAAAAGTTAAAGTTCTTCAAGAAAAACTCCCAACTTCTAACTTCTAACTCCCAACTTCAGATGAGTTTATCAACGTTAAGTATAAAAAGACCCGTTTTTACCATAGTAATTAATCTGTTAATTATTCTGTTTGGTATTTTGGGATTTACCTATTTAGGTGTTCGAGAATTTCCATCGATTGATCCGGCGCAAATTTCTGTGCGTACGAATTATACGGGTGCGAATTCGGAAATTATCGAATCGCAAATTACGGAACCACTTGAAAAAGCGATTAATTCGATTGACGGAATCCGAAATATTACCTCTTCGAGTAATCAAGGTTCGAGCAATATTACCATCGAATTTAAATTAGAAAAAAACTTAGAAGAAGCTGCTAATGATGTGCGTGATAAAGTATCGCAAGCCGTTAGAAGTTTACCACAAGATATTGATGCGCCACCAGTAGTTTCGAAAGCTGATGCCGATTCGGATGCGATTATTTCGATGACGGTACAAAGTAATTCTAGAGATGCATTAGAACTAAGTGATTATGCTGAAAACGTAATTGCAGAAAGAATTCAAACGATTCCGGGTGTGAGTGGCGTGCAAATTTGGGGACAAAAACGTTATTCGATGCGAATTTGGATTGATCCACTTAAACTGAATTCTTACGGCGTAACGGTTTCGGATGTGAGAAACGCGTTAAACAAACAAAATGTAGAATTACCTTCTGGGAAATTAACAGGCGCGAATACCGAATTATTGGTGAAAACACTTGGAAATTTATCTACAGAAAAGGAATTTAATGATATTATTATTCTATCTGAGGGAAACAAAACTGTTCGATTAAGTGATGTTGGAAAAGCGACTTTAGAAGCGGAAAATTTAGAAACGAAGTTTACAGAATCTGGAAACCCAATGGTTGCCGTGGCAATTGTACCACAACCAGGAAGTAATTATTTAGATATTGCGAATCAGTTTTATGAGCAATTCGACAAATTAAAAAAAGATTTACCGAAAGATATTAAAGTCGATGTGGCGTTAGATAATACGCTTTTCATTAAAAAATCGGTGGTTGAGGTTGCCGAAACGTTATTGATTTCAATCATTTTAGTAATCTTGATTATCTTTTTATTCTTTAGAGATTGGTCAATCGCATTCCGACCGTTAATTGATATTCCGGTTTCATTGATTGCTACGTTTTTCATCATGTATTTGTGTGGCTTTTCAATTAACGTTTTAACGCTTTTAGCGATTGTTTTAGCCACAGGTTTAGTAGTTGATGACGGAATTGTAGTTACGGAAAACATCTTCAAGAAAGTCGAAGAAGGTATGTCGCCAATTGAAGCTGCAATTAAAGGTTCGAACGAGATTTTCTTTGCCGTAATTTCGATTTCGATTACGTTAGCGGCGGTGTTCTTACCGATTATTTTCTTAGAAGGTTTCGTTGGTCGATTGTTCCGAGAATTTGGTGTGGTGATTGGTGCTGCGGTATTAATTTCCGCCTTTGTATCGTTAACTTTAACGCCAATGCTAAACGCGTATTTAATGAAAGGTGGCGAACAAAAGAAAACCAGATTTTACAATTTCACAGAGCCTTATTTCGAAGGTTTAAATAAAGGTTATGCGAATGCTTTAACCAATTTTATGAAAAGAAAATGGTTGAGTTTTCCAATTGTGATTGTTTGTATTGGATTGATTACGTTGTTTTTCAAAATCTTACCAAAAGAAACTGCTCCTTATGACGATAGAAGTTTAGGAATTATAAGTGTTACGACTCCAGAAGGTGCCACATTTGAATATACCGACCGATTCATGGAAGATTTATCGAATTTAATTAACGATTCCATTCCTGAGAAAAAAGTAGCGTTGGTTATTACGTCTCCAGGATTTATGAGTTCATCTGTAAATACTGGTCGTGTACGTTTGGCTTTGGTAGATCCAGCAGAAAGAAAAAAATCGCAAAAAGATATTGTAGACGAATTAAACAAGTGGACAAAAAAATATCCTCAAGCGAAAGTCAATGTTTCGGAACAACCCACTGTTGCGGTAAATCGTAGAGGTGGAATGCCTATTCAATATATCATTCAAGCGCCAAATTTCGAAAAGTTAAGAGAAAAAATTCCTCAATTTTTGGAAGAAGCAAATAAGAACGAAACGTTTTCAAATGTGGATGTGAATTTAAAATTCAATAAACCTGAAATTAACGTAACCATTAATCGAGAAAAAGCGGAAAGTTTAGGAATTTCGGTTTTAGATGTGGCACAAACACTTCAACTTTCTTTGAGCGGACAACGTTTTGGCTATTTCATGCAAAATGGAAAACAATATTCGGTTATCGGACAATTCGATCAAAAAGATAGAGACGCACCGTTGGATTTAACTTCGATGTTTGTTAAAAATAAAGACGGACAATTAATTCAATTAGACAATGTGGTGGATGTGGAAGAACAAAGTAATCCACCGCAATTATTTCATAACAATCGTTACATGTCGGCAACTATTTCTGCCGGTTTAGCACCAGGAAAAAGTTTAGGAGACGGAATTGACGCGATGGATGAAATTAAAGCGAAAGTGTTAGATGATACTTTCACAACTGATTTAGGTGGAGAATCTAGAGATTTCGTAGAAAGTAGTTCAAATACTTCCTTTGCATTCGGTTTGGCTTTGTTATTAATTTATTTGATTTTAGCGGCTCAATTTGAAAGTTTCATTGATCCGTTCATCATTATTTTAACCGTACCAATGGCGGTGGCTGGAGCGTTATTCTCGTTGTGGTTATTCGGACAAACATGGAATATTTTCAGTCAGATTGGAACGGTTATGTTAATTGGATTGGTAACCAAAAACGGAATCTTGATTGTGGAATTTGCGAATCAATTACGTGAAAAAGGGAAGCCAAAATACGAAGCGATTATTGAAGCTTCAGAAGCCCGTTTACGTCCAATTTTAATGACGAGTTTAGCCATTGCGCTCGGAGCTTTACCAATTGCTTTATCACTTGGAGCAGCTTCAACCAGTAGAATTGGAATGGGAGTTGTAATTGTGGGTGGAACGATGTTCTCTTTAATATTGACCTTATTTGTAATTCCAGCGTTTTATTTGATGTGGTCGAAAGCGAAAAAACATAGACCGGAGTTTGATAATTTAGAAGCACTTGAAAGATAAGTTTAGTTTCAAAGTGGTAGAGTTGCAAAGTCTCAAAGTGACAAAGAGGCAAAGTGATAAAGTGACAAAGTGACAAAGAGGCAAAGAGGCAAAGAGGCAAAGATTTGTGAATCAGTGATAAAAAATAAAATATCATGCAAAATTTATATAAAATAACTTTTCTATTATTCATTGGATTTTCAGCGCAAGCTCAAGAAATATTGACGCTTGAAGATGCTGTAAAAATTTCATTGGAAAATAATTACGATATTAAAATTGCGCAAAACAATTTAAAAATCGATGCAACCAATAATAATTTAGGAAATGCAGGTTTATTACCATCGCTAAATGCCAATTTCACTAATACAAATAGTCAAATCGACACCAAACAAACGCAATCTGGTGGAACAGTTAGAGAATTAGATGGTGCGAAAAATATGAACTTAAGCTACGGAGTTGGTTTAGATTGGACGATTTTTGATGGATTAAAAATGTTTTCGAAAAGAGAACAATTAAAAACAATTGAAGAACAAGGAAAATCAGAATTACAAGCCGCTATTTTAACCAAAATTAGTGATGTGTATTTAACGTATTACGATTTGGTACAACAACAACAAATGATGGCTTCGATAGATACCGCAATTGTGATTTCGAACCAAAGAGTAGAAACTGCAAAAAACAGATTTACTATTGGAAAAGCATCAAAATTAGAAGTTTTAAATGCTCAAGTCGATTTGAATACGGATACGAGTTTATTACTTAAACAGAAAGAATTATATCAGATTACGAAAATCAAAATGAATGAATTATTAGTTCGAGATGTTCAAACTGATTTTAAAGTAAATAACGAAATTACTATTGAAGAAAATTTAGATTTCAACGAATTAAAAACTACGGCTGAAAAACAAAATCCGCAATTGCAAACACAAATCTTAACTAAAAAAGTAGCCGATTTAAATTTGAAGCAAGTCAAAGGAAATCGTTACCCAACTGTTCGTTTAACTTCTGGTTATAATTTCACACGATCAGAAGCTTCTTTAGGTTTCGTTACACAATCATCTGGACAAGGTTTTGTGTACGGAGTATCAGCATCCATGCCAATTTTTAACGGATTCATTCAAAATAAAAACGAAAAAGTAGCTAAATATCAAGTGGAAAATGCCAACATCGTTTTAGAACAACAAAAACAATCTTTGACTTCCCAATTAGCGAGTTTATATGCGAGTTACCAAACCAATTTAGCATTGGTAAAAGTGGAAGAAAAGAACTTAGAAATTGCGAAACAAAACTTAGATATTACGTTAGCGAAATTCAAAATCGGAACTATCGCAACCATTGAATTCAGAACTGCACAACAAAATTATGTAGAAGCTGCGGTACGATATTCTAATGCGCAATATGTGGCAAAACTTTCAGAAATCAACCTTAAAGAATTGGCTGGAACATTAAAATTAAATTAAAATTTTTATTTTTGTTTGGCTTCGAGAGCCTTTCGCCCGGCTTCTTCCGCGAATTTTTGCGC
>CAMLRV010000169.1 GCA_946482495.1 uncultured Flavobacteriia bacterium | reverse complement strand
AATAAGAAAGATACAGTTTTAGAAGGTAAAATTGTAGTTCCAAATATTTTATCTGACTATGTAGTTCGTCAAGCTAAAGTAATTAAAAACTCATACAGTAAACAGGAAAACTTCTTAACTTTAGACAGAGGTGCATTTGAAGGTTTAAAAACAGATATGGCTGTAATTAGCGATAAAGGTGTGGTTGGAATTATTGAAAAAACTTCCAAAAATTTCGCAACAGTTATCAGCATCTTACACACTAAAAATCCTTTAAACGGAAAAATAAAAAATTCAGAACATTTTGGTTCCATTACTTGGGATGGAAAAAATGCAGGTTATGTACAATTAATTGACGTTCCAAAATTAGCCACTTTGAAAAAAGGCGACACTATTGTAACTGGAGCACAATCAGCCATTTTCCCAGAAAATATTCCAATTGGAAAAATTGATAGAATTTTTGAAGAAAAAGCAACTAACAAATACGTTATCAATATCAGATTATTCAATGATATGACTTCTTTGGGATATGTTTACATCATTGAAAACAAAAAGAAAAGAGAACAACAAACTCTAGAAACCGAAACTGAAACACCTAGTAAAAAATAATGAATAGCAACTTCATTTTAAATTTAATACGCTTTATCGTTTTATTAACGATACAAATTGTTGTTTTAGAACAAGTCAATTTTAGTGGTTGGATTAATCCGTATTTATATATTCTATTCATCATTTTATACCCAATTAATTCTAATAAATCTGGTTTTCTAGCTGCCAGTTTTTGTTTAGGTTTAATAATGGATATGTTTAGTGATAGTGGCGGTGTTCATGCAACAGCTTGTTTACTTCTTGCCTATTTAAGACCTGGTTTTCTAAAATTTGCTTTTGGTTTAAGTTATGAATACCAAACTATTAGAATTGCAGATAAATTATCGGTAGACCGATTTACATTTATCATGTCAGCCATTTTATTTCATCATTTAGTACTTTTTAGTTTAGAATTGTATCGTTTAGATTTGTTTTTCGCTATCATCACCCGAACAATTTTAAGTACAATTTTCACGTTTATACTTTGTATCCTAAGTATTTATTTAATTAAACCTAATAGACGATGAGAAAGACCTTATTACCAACCATTATCATTGTAACTTCGATTATTTTATTGGTACGTCTTTTTTATTTACAAATCATAGATGATACTTTAAAAATCAAATCGGAAAATAACGCTATCAAAATTAAATACGACTTTCCAGAAAGAGGTTATATTTATGATAGAAACGGAAAACTTTTAGTTGCCAATCAGCCATCTTATGATATTATGGTGGTTCCGAATGAAGTTAAAGACATAGATACTCTTGAATTTTGCAGAATTCTTCAAATTACAAAACCAGAATTTTTAGAAAAAATCGCGAAAGCAAAAGTTTATAGTCCAAGATTACCATCGTTATTTTTAGCGCAATTAAATAAAATGGAATTTGCTGGTTTTCAAGAAAAAATTAGAAAATACAACGGATTTTATATTCAAAAACGTGCTTTAAGAGAATATCAAACCAAAAGCGGGGCTAACGTTTTCGGATTCATCACACAAGTAAACGACAACATCATCAAAAAAAATCCATATTACAAAAGTGGAGATTTAATTGGTCAGCAAGGTGTGGAACAAGCTTATGAAGAAGATTTACGTGGTGTAAAAGGTGTGAAATATATTCTTAAAGACAAACACAATAGAGAAATTGGTTCCTACAAAGAAGGAAAATTTGATACGATTGCCAAACAAGGTAGCGATTTAACCCTTTCTATTGATGGCGAATTGCAAAAATATGGAGAAGAATTAATGGTAAACAAACGTGGTGGAATTGTAGCAATCGAACCAAGTACTGGAGAAATTTTAGCTTTAGTTACGGCACCATCATACGATCCAGCCTTATTAGTAGGAAGACAACGTTCTAAAAATTACACAAAATTATACAACGATTCCATTGCCAAACCATTATTTGACAGAGGTTTATTAGGAGAATTTCCACCAGGTTCACCGTTTAAAATTTTAACAGGTTTAGTAGGTTTACAAGAAGGTGTAATTGACACAGAAACTTCTTTTACTTGTCATCACGGATTTTCGTATGGTAGAGGTTCTTTCATGAAATGTCACTGTCCGGGCGGAATTATTAAATTACATTTTGGAATTTACGAATCGTGTAACGCTTACTTTGCCAATGTATATAAAAGAACCATTGAAAAATACAAAAAACCAAAAGATGGCGTAAATGCTTGGGCCAATCATTTAAAAAGTTTTGGATTAGGAAACTTCATGGGTTATGATTTACCCACTGGAAGAAAAGGGCACATTCCAAATTCTAAATTCTACGAACATTTTTATCCAAATGGCGGATGGCGTTCTACAACTATTATTTCTAATTCAATTGGACAAGGGGAAGTTTCTATGACGCCTATTCAATTAGCCAATATGATGGCGATTATTGCAAATAAAGGGTATTATTACACACCTCATATTATTAAAAAAATTAAAGGAAAAAAAATCGACACCAAATACACCACAAAGCATATTACAACAGTTGAACGTAGACATTTCGATCCAATTATAAATGGTTTATTTGATGTGTATAATCACGGAACGGCTTCTGGATTACGAGTAGAAGGTTTAGAAATTTGTGGAAAAACAGGAACAGCTGAAAACTTCGCTAAAATTAACGGCCAAAGAGTAAAGCTTCAAGATCACTCTGAGTTTGTGGCGTTTGCACCAAAGCAAAATCCAAAAATTGCTATTGCGGTAATTGTAGAAAATGGTTATTGGGGAAATAGATGGGCTGGACCTATTGCTACCTTAATGATTGAAAAGTATTTGAATAAAAAAATTACCCGAAAAGATTTAGAAAAAAGAATGTTAGAAGGTAATTTGAATTTCGAATACCGAAAATTATACACAAGCAAAGATTCTATTCATAAACCTAAATTAACTAATGCAGATTCTATTCGATTAAAAATAAAATCTAAAAAAGAAATTGAGGCAGATAAAAAGAAAGCCAAATTAGCTAAAGATTCTCTTAAAAGAAAAGCAACATAATTTTCCAAAAAAAAGAAAATGAAAAATCAAAGTTTAAGTAGTTCCATCGATTGGATAACAGTTTTGTTATACATCATCCTTGTTATTTTTGGATGGATGACTATTTATTCTGTGACGGTTCCTGCAGATCAAGAATACACATTTGATTTTAGTCAGCACTATGGTCGTCAATTGATGTTCATGATTATCACAATTCCTATTATTTTTACGATTCTTTTTGTAGATTCTAAAGTTTTCGAACGGTTTTCTTTAGTCTTTTATATTGGTGGAATATTTCTTTTACTCGGTTTATTCGCCTTCGGAGTTACCAAAAAAGGACAAACTAACTGGTATCAATTTGGCGGATTCGGATTCCAACCTTCCGAGTTTGTTAAAACTGCTGTTGCCTTATTATTATCGAAATATTTGAGTGATGCTCAAGTTAATTTATCCAAAAGAAACTTCCAATATATTGCATTTGCTATTATGGGATTGCCAATCGTTTTAATCCTAATGCAACCTGACGCAGGAAGTGCCATGATATTTCTATCGTTAATTTTTGTATTATTTAGAGAAGGATTACCAGGTTGGTATTTATGGACTGGCGCTATTGCTATTGCCACATTCTTATTAGCTTTAATTGTAAAACCCGTTTTCTTAATTTCATTTATTGCGGTTTTTATGGTGATTCATTATATTTTTAACCGACTCATTTCTCGAAATCCTTTAGTTTATGGTTTGATATTTATAGCCATTTCTAGTTTTGCGCTTTCTGTTAGTTATGTATATGATAAAGTGTTAGAGCCACATCAAAAAGATCGTATCAATGTACTTCTTGGAAAAGATGTGAACATGAAAAAAGAAGGTTACAATCTTAACCAATCCATGATTGCTATTGGCTCGGGTGGACTATTAGGAAAAGGATATTTAGAAGGTACACAAACTAAAGGTGGCTTTGTACCAGAACAACATACCGATTATATTTTTACAACTGTTGGTGAAGAATGGGGATTCGTAGGAAACCTATTAGTCATGAGTTTATTCGTGTGTTTATTCATCAGAATTTTATACTTGGCAGAACGACAAAAAACCCGATTTAGTCGCGTCTATGGCTATTGCGTCGCCACGTATTTATTTACTCACTTTTTTGTAAATATTGCGATGTTAATTCGTTTGTTCCCAACTATTGGAGTACCACTACCCTTTTTCTCGTATGGTGGTTCCAGTTTATGGGCATTTACCATTATGCTATTTATCTTTATTAAGCTAGATGCGAATAAGGTTAATGAGTGGTAATAAAAAATTAAAAACTCCAACCTTTATAAGCTGCACTCGCTTCTAATTTATTTTCAATGGCATCGTTTAATTTTGGAAAGAAGTCAATTCCCGTTTTCTTTTCTAATTCGTCCACAGAAACTACAAATTCATATAAAGGTTGATTCGATTTTTCATGCGGAACTAAAAAAGCAATCATTCTCGTTTTGTCTTTTGTTAGCAACACTTTGTAAAAGTATTTAGGAACTGAAACTTCTTCGCTTCCAATTGTTTCCAAATCGCCAGTTAAAACTCCGCCAGTAACCACATAAATGCCATCATATTTTCCTGCCCAATAACGGACTTTGTTTTCTAAACGGTTCCAAACTCCAGCATTAAAATCGTAGGTTTGTGGCGAAGCGTTACTAGTAAAAAAAGTTTCGTCAAACAATTCCTGACTCTGTTTTCTATCACCAGCCGGACACAAATGTCCTTTCGTATAACCCGATTTTTTGTAATTTCTCCAATGTGCCGATTCGGTTTTTACAATTGGATCTTGTTCAAATAAAGGACGTTCTAATTCGGAATATTTCCATTTTCCATCTTCTAATTCGTAGGCAACCCATTCACTTTGCTCATGAGCTTCTACATAAGAAAATGTATAACCTTTATGTTTGTAAACGTCTTTTGTAGTAGATGTTGGTAAATATGAAAATTCTGTTTCTAAAGTATCTTTTTCAGAAGTTGCAGTTTCTGTTGAATCTGAAGAACTTATTGGATTTTCACTTTTTATCTGACAAGAAATTAGTGTCAAAACAATAAATGTATTTAAAAAGAATTTTCTCATATGTAAGTTTATTATCTTTGTAAAAGTAAACAAAAATAAGTTCAACTTAATACCTACAATT
>CAMLRV010000168.1 GCA_946482495.1 uncultured Flavobacteriia bacterium | reverse complement strand
ATATGTAGCAAACTCTTCCAATTTTTCAGTCAATTCTTTTTTAATTTCAGAATTAATTTGATTGGCTCTACGTGCTATTATAGTAATTGCTTCATATACATTTCCAGTTGGTTCTTCAATCAAACTTTTGTTATAAGTTACCGTGTTTACTGGAGCATTTGTTTTCTTTAAATCCATAATAATGATTAATTTGTATATTGTTTCAATTCTTTATCAACTGTTTCAAGCATTTTATTAGATTTCTCTAAATACTTGGTATCTGCTTTAAATTTTATCAAATTTTGATAGTAACTTTTAGCAGAATTTAATCTTTCTTGCTTTTTTGCAGGAATACTATTCATGGCTAATTTATACATTGAATCGTATTTGTAAAATAAAGCATCTTCTTTATATTTTGAACCTGGATAATTAAAAACAAAATTGTCTAATGCTTTAATTGCAGCGTTATAATCTCTTGTAAATTCTCCAATTGTATTGTATTGTTTCGCAATTTCAAAAGCTTTTAATTCTAACTTTTCGTTTAATTGTTTTACAATTTCATTGGCTTTTGGCAAATATTCAGAATTTGGATATTTGTTAGCAAAAATTTGAAGCTTATTCAAGGCTTTTTCTGTATCAACTTGATCCAAACTATAAAGTGGCGAAACTTTACTATAACTTTCAGCAGCTAAAAAGGCAGCTTCTTCAGCATTGGCACTTTTTGGATAACTACTGGCAAAACTTTCAAATTGATATCCAGCAGTAATATACTGTTTTGTAGCATATAGTGCTTTCGCATAATTATAAAAAGCTACTTCACCTTGAGGTTTTCCTCTATAAGAAGTGGCATATTGCTCAAACAATCTAATTGCTTTTGCATACTTTTTCTTTTCAATTTGTGCTAAAAAAACTTTTGTTTTGAATTCTACATCATCAGATTTCATAGCTTTTTGATATTGGCTACAAGATGATAATGTTAGTATTGCTAAAAGTATATATAAAAATTTGTTCATATGTATTATTAGGTTACGCCTTTTGCGCACTTTAAAAAAGCAACTGCAAAGGTAGATATATTTTTATGTTTTACAAAAAAGATTTTTTATCCTAAATTTTTAATGAAATTTGATAATCTTTCAGATAAATTTTGGTCCACATTTACTAAAGGTAAACGCACAGTATTTTCAGATAAACCTAAGTGTTTAAAGACTTCCTTGATTCCTCCTGGATTTCCTTGTTCGAAAATCATATCAATAGCATCTGCTAATTTATAATGAATTTTATAAGCTTCAGCCACTTTTTTATTTAATCCTAAACGCACCATTTCTGAAAATTCTTTTGGAAAACCTTCTCCAATTACAGAAATCACTCCTGCACCACCAGCTAAAACCATTGGTAAAGTAATCATATCATCACCAGAAATTACTAAGAAATC
Organism: uncultured Flavobacteriia bacterium; assembly: GCA_946482495.1. Next base: position 3,898 of record CAMLRV010000168.1, on the reverse strand, counting down.
TTCAGGTTTGGTTTGAATTAATTTCATTGCCTGAACAATATCTCCAGCAGCTTCCTTAATTCCGATTATATTTTTGAAATCATTTGCTAATCGAATAACTGTACTAGGCAACATATTACTTGCCGTTCTTCCAGGAACATTATATAAAATAATTGAAATTGGAGATGCTTCAGAAATAGCTTTGAAATGTTGGTAAATTCCTTCTTGTGTTGGTTTGTTATAATATGGAGAAACCGACAAAATTGCAGCAAATTTTGACAAATCTCTTGTTTTTAATTCAGACACAACATCGGCAGTATTATTACCTCCTACTCCTAAAACCATTGGCACTCTGCCGTTATTAGCAGCAACAATTGTTTCAATAACAACTTCTTTTTCTTCAGCAGTTAAGGTTGCGCTTTCTGCAGTTGTTCCTAAAATTACTAGGTATTCCACTCCGCCTTCAATAACAAAGTTTGTAATTTTAGCTAAAGCTTCTGTATCTACAGAAAAATCTTTTTTGAAAGGTGTTACTAATGCTACTCCTGTTCCGATTAATGATTGCATGTTATATTTTTTTTAGTATTCTTAAATATTTAAATAATTCTGATATAAATTCTGTGTAATTTTCTGCTACTGTATTAATTGATAAATGATTAATTCTTTTATCAATGGTTTGAAAACCAACTTTAAATTTTGCTTTCGAACTTTTAGTTACCAGCAATAAGGCTGGCTTCTGAATGTCATAATAACTAATTAACATATCAAAATTTTGGTCTGTAAAATTAGTAACTCTTTCGCTTTTAAACAACCCACCAAACGAAATATCTTTTCTGAAAAAATAATCAAATTTTTCCAACAAAGTCTTCTTCTTTTTATTTACAAAAGATAAAATTTCAATGTCTTCTTTTGCAATTCCGTGCTTCACAATTTCATCAATTAAATTCTCTTGATTGGTGAAATAATTACCATCAATCAACACACCAACTTTAACTATCTTGTTTGAAGATACTTGTAATTGGTAGTCTTTTAACTTTTTATTTACCTTTCTTTTAAGAAAAAAATCCTTTATTATTTTAGAAATCATTGTAACTTTACTTCTTTTACAAAATTAAAGTAATCTATCGGAATATATGACATTCAAATGTAAAAATACTAAACTTCTTTACACAATTTTTGTTACAACTTTAACATTATGGAGCTTAACATCTTGCAAAACCAAATCATATACCAACTATTTGGTAGAAGGTAAAAAGATTGAAATCAATAAAAACTATCCTACAAACGAAAGTATTGAAACTTTTATTGCACCCTATCGAAGTCATATCGACAAAGATTTAGATAGTGTGATTTCCTATTGCCCAGAAACTTTAGATAAAAATAAAGGAGAATGGCAAACTAATATTGGTAACTTTATGACCGATGCTTGCATGGAATTGGCCAATCCTGTTTTCAATAAGCAACAAGGCAAATCGATTGATATTGTTCTTTTAAATTTTGGAGGAATTCGTTCCATCATCCCAAAAGGAAACATTACCAAAAGAAATGCGTTTGAAGTGATGCCGTTTGAAAACAGTTTAATTGTGATTGCACTTAAAGGCGAACAAATTAAAGCATTAGCTCAACATATTGTTACAGAAAAAAAAGCGCATCCTCTGAATGGCTTAAAAATTATTTTAAATAAAGATAATGTCATTACGAGTATCTTATTCAAAGACCAACCTATTGACAATAACAAAATTTATTACGTTGGAACATCTGATTATTTAGCAAATGGTGGTGATAATATGAGCTTTTTTCTAAAAAATGAAGGCACATATGATCTTAATTATAAGATTAGAAATGTGTTAATTGATTATTTCTACAAACACAAAACAATTGAAGCCTCGAATTCACAAAGAATTATTAAAGAATAGTTATGAAAAGAAGAACTTTTATAAAGAATACAGCAGCAACTTCGGCTTTAGTAACCTTAAGTGGTCTTTCTCTTTCGAGTTTCACTACAGCAAAAGTGCGTAAGATTACTATTTTACATACAAATGATGTACATAGTCATATCGATCCATTTCCGGAAAATCATGCGAAAAACCCATCTGTTGGTGGTGTAGCAAGACGTGCCAGTTTAATTGAGCAAATTAGAAAAGAAGAAGATAATGTATTATTATTAGATGCTGGTGATATTTTTCAAGGTACACCTTATTTCAATTATTATGGTGGTGAATTGGAATTTAAACTGATGAGCATGATGAAATACGACTTAGCTACTATGGGAAATCACGATTTTGATAATGGAATTGATGGTTTTTATTCGCAGTTACCTCATGCTAATTTTGAATTTGTATCTGCGAATTACGATTTCAAAAATACTGTTTTGGACGGAATTGTAAAACCTTACAAAACATTCCTTAAAGACGGAATAAAAATTGGTGTTTTTGGCTTAGGAGTGCAATTAGAAGGTTTAGTAGATAAAAAATTGTATAAAGAAACCGTTTACAACAACCCGATTGAAATTGCTACAGATATTGCAAAAACACTAAAACATGAAGAAAAATGTGATTTAATTATCTGCTTATCACATTTAGGTTTCGATTATAAAAATGAACCTGAAAAAGTTTGTGATGTAAAATTAGCCTCAGCTACACAAGATATCGATTTAATTATTGGCGGACACACGCATACTTTCTTAGACAAACCAATTATTAAGACTAATAAAATAGGAAAACAAGTAGTTGTAAACCAAGTGGGCGCTTACGGAATCAATTTAGGAAGAATTGATTTTTACTTAAGTAACGATGAAAAATATATTAGTCAAGAAAAGAATATTATTGTACAATAAGCTCTTTATCTCTTTTCAATAAATATTTTAGTAAAAAGTAATAAACAGGAGCTTCTACGATACAAATGATGTATTTAAAAATGATATGACCTTCATAATATCTGTGAATTGAAAAACATAATTCTGATAAAAAGATACAAAGTATAGTTAAAAACAAATACTTTGTTTTTTTTGTTCTTTGTTGAATGTAATTAAATACACTAATTATAAATAAGAACATAAAAACTGTTAAATAGCCAAAAACCACAAATTTTTCAGCAGCTTTATCTTTAGGATCATATTTCAAGAAACAATACGATAAAAAAACGAAAAACACTCCAAGTAAGATGTAGCCAACTTTTATTTTATCAAACTTCTTATTCACCACAAATTTCATATCTAAAATTGCATAATACAGCATAATATAAGTACTAAGCATATAAATTATTGTGGCATAAACATAAAATGACCTGATTTCTAATAATGTTGAATTATCGGAAATAAAAATGAGAATTAAAAGAAAAATACTTAAGGTAGTTCGTTTACTATGTTTGTTAGTTAAATATAAAAAGGCAATAATTGGAATAATAATTGGCTTAACTAGCAAGGCATAATCTTTCATTTCTAATATTCTATCGAACAGAAGGTATAAGAAATAGAAAACAAAATAAGCAATTAAAGGAATAACTTCTAAATCGCGTTTCAATAAATTCTGAATATTTTTTTTCATTATTTACCTTTTACTTTAATTAAGGAGTAAGTTACAAAAAAATAATAAGATAACAATTGACTTATCAAATTAACTGATTTAAAAACCCAATTGTATTCAATCTTGACTATAAAAATATAGAACATATCCGACAGAATAAAAGTCATTACTGTCAACACCAAAAATATATTTGAAACCGAGTGTTTTAAAACATAAATTGTTATTGCTAAAACACCTAAAAGCAATAAAACAAATCCATAGGTATAAATTAGAACTTTCTCTACAGCCGTTTCAGTATCAATTATCAAAATAATACTGACATACAGATAAATTAAGAATAAAAGGACAAAAATAATAGCAAAATTAAGTTTACTAAGTGAATTAACTTTTAATAA
>CAMLRV010000167.1 GCA_946482495.1 uncultured Flavobacteriia bacterium | reverse complement strand
AACAAATTGACGCTTTAAATGCGGTTGTAAAGATTACAATTGATAAAAATGATTACGCTGGAAAAATTGACAGTCTTTTAGAAGTAAAAAGAAAGACGGCAGTATTACCAGGTTTTAGAAAAGGTAAAACTCCAATGGCAGTAATCAAAAAACAATTCGAAAAAGCGGCAATATTTGAAGAAGTAAACAGACTTTTACAAAAAAGTTTAAGTGACTATATTACAAACGAAAAATTAGACTTATTAGGAAACGCTTTGCCAGTTGCAAATGAAACTTTCGATTGGGATGCAGATGAATTAAATTTCGAATTTGAATTAGGTTTAGCTCCAGAATTCAATGTAGATTTATCAAAAGCTGCAAATGTAACGCATTACAAAGTAATTGCTGATGAGGCTTTGTTAAACGAACAAGTAGAAAGAATTCAAAAGCAATACGGAAAAATCCTTACGGAAACGGAAGTGAAAGCAGGTTTTGAAGTAAGCGGAACATTTTCTAATGAAGAAAAAGGAATCAACAGCCAAGCTTTAATTGGATTAGATATTTTTGCTGATGCGAAAACTGGAAAGTTATTTATTGGTAAAAAAGTAGGAGATGTAGTTACTTTAAAAACAAAAGGTTTATTTAGTGACGACCACCAATTAATGGATTATTTAAAAGTTTCTCATGACGATGTTCATGGTTTAGATATTGAAGTTAATTTCACAATTGAAGCTATTCAATCTATCGAAAAAGCAGAATTAAACGAAGAATTATTTGCGAAATTATTTCCTAACGGAGAAGTAACTTCTTTAGATGGTTTAAAAGGAAAAATCAAAGAAGATGCTGAACAACAATTCGTACAACAAGCTGATCAAAAGTTTTTAAATGATGTTACAGAAGCATTATTAGAATCTACAAAATTTGATTTGCCAGAAACATTCTTAAAAAAATGGATTCAAACTGTTGGAGAAAACCCATTAACAGCAGAACAGGCTGAGGTTGAATTCGCAAGATCTGAAAAAGGATTACGTTACCAATTAATCGAATCTAAAATCTTTGTTCAAAATAACTTACAAGTTAAATTTGAAGAATTAAAAGATTATACTTCTGGATTAATTAGACAACAAATGGCTCAATTCGGTCAAACAAATGCAACAGACGCAGAAATTGATGGAATCGTTTCAAGAGTAATGTCAAATCAAGAAGAAATTAAACGTATTTCAGATCAAGTTTTAACATTAAAAATGATTGACTTATACAAAACAAACGTAAAAGCAAAAGTGCAAGAAGTAAACTACCAAGATTTCATTAAAGCTATGTATGGTGAAATGTAATCGTTAGTTTTAAATTATAAATTTTACTATATTTGAACGTCAAATCATTTGGTTTGGCGTTTTTATATTTAAGTTATCAATATTTAAAACACATTTTATAATGAATTACGGAAAAGAATTTAAAAAATTTGCTACAAAAAAACACGGTGTAAATAGTTTGTACTATGATAAATTGGTGGGTAGTTTAACACCATATATTATTGAAGAACGTCAATTAAATATTTCTCAATTAGACGTGTTTTCGCGTTTAATGATGGATAGAATTATCTTCATGGGAACGGGTGTAGACGATTATATGGCAAATATCATTCAAGCACAATTATTATTTTTAGAAAGTGTAGACGCTTCTAAAGATATTCAAATTTATATCAACTCTCCAGGAGGAAGTGTATACGCTGGTTTAGGTATTTATGATACAATGCAATACATCAAACCAGATGTAGCTACAATTTGTACAGGTATGGCTGCTTCAATGGGCGCGGTTTTATTATGTGCTGGAGCAGAAGGAAAACGTTCGGCATTACCACATTCACGTGTAATGATTCACCAACCATCTGGTGGAGCGCAAGGTGTAGCTACTGATATGGAAATTAACTTAAAAGAAATGTTGAAATTGAAAGATGAATTATATCAAATCATCTCAACACATTCAAAACAACCTTTCGATAAAGTATATAAAGATAGCGAACGCGATTATTGGATGATTGCGGATGAAGCTAAAGAGTATGGAATGATTGATGAAGTATTAAGAAGATAAATTTAAAGTTACAAAGTTACAAAGTAGCAAAGTTTCAAAGTAAGGAACTCTGCTACTTTGCCACTCTGTTACTTTGCTACTAAAAAAAAATGGCAAAAGAAGTATTAGAATGTTCGTTTTGTGGAAGGAAAAAGCCAGAAACTAATTTATTAATTGCAGGTATTGATTCGCATATTTGCGATAAATGTATTGAGCAGGCACACGGTATTGTACTCGAAGAGTTGAAAGGAACTATGGATGCTGATGCCTTGGGCGATTTGGTATTGCGTAAGCCTAAAGAAATAAATGCGTTTTTGAACGAGTATGTAATTGGGCAAGAGCAAACTAAAAAAGTATTGAGTGTTGCGGTTTACAATCACTATAAAAGATTGATGCAAAAGGTGCAAACCGATGATGTTGAAATTGAAAAAAGTAACATTTTAGTGGTTGGACAAACCGGTACAGGTAAAACATTAGTAGCTAAAACCATTGCAAAAATGTTAAACGTGCCTTTAGCAATTGTAGATGCAACCATTTTAACGGAAGCTGGTTATGTTGGAGAAGATGTGGAAAGTATTTTAACACGCTTACTTCAAGCTGCCGATTATGACGTGGCTAAAGCCGAAAGAGGAATCGTTTTTATTGATGAGATTGATAAAATTGCTCGTAAGAGTGATAATCCTTCTATTACTAGAGATGTTTCTGGAGAAGGTGTACAACAAGCTCTATTAAAATTATTAGAAGGTTCTGTGGTAAATGTGCCGCCAAAAGGCGGTAGAAAACACCCAGATCAAAAATTTGTGGAAGTAAATACTCAAAATATTTTATTCATTGCAGGTGGTGCTTTTGATGGTATTGAACGTATCATTTCCAAAAGATTAAATCGCCAAGCGATGGGATTTAGTGCCTCTAAAGATTTAGATAAAGTAGACGAAAATAATTTATTGCAGTATATTATTCCACGCGATGTAAAAGAGTTTGGTTTAATTCCTGAAATTATTGGTCGTATGCCAGTTTTATCGCACATGGATCCTTTAGATGGAAAAACATTACGTGCCATTTTAACTGAACCTAAAAACGCTTTAATTAAGCAATATCAAAAGTTATTTGAAATGGATGGTGTTGAATTTACAATTGAAGATGCAGCTTTAGATTTTATCGTTGAAAAAGCACTAGAATACAAGTTAGGAGCGCGTGGTTTACGTTCACTATGTGAAGCAATTTTAACAGATGCGATGTTCGAATTGCCAAGTTCAGAAGAAAAAGATTTAAATGTTTCTCGTGAATTTGCAGAACTAACATTAAACAAAAACTTACTTCAAAAATTACAAGTAGCTTCTTAAAGCAGATGTATAGAAATTAAAAAAGGCAATCAATACGATTGCCTTTTTCTTTTTTTTATAGTTGTTGTGTGTGTTATTTTACGCAGCTTTCTTTTCAGTTGCAACTGGCTTCGCATTTACATATCTTGCTTTGCAGCTCCATCCTCTACTTGAGCATGATGTTAATACTAATCCAACTACTACGACTGCGATAATTTTTTTAATTGACATTTTAAAGGGGTTTGTTGTGAGTTTATTATTTATTAATTTTAAATTCTGTTCTTCTGTTTAATTGATCTTCTTCTGGGGTACAAGTAGTACATTTTACTTTTAATTCCATTTCTCCCATTCCCATGTATTTCAATCTGTCTTTGTTAATTCCTTTTGAAACTAAGTAATCAAATGTTGCTTTTGCTCTCTTCTCAGATAATACTTTGTTGTATTCGTCTGAACCTTTAGCATCTGTGTGAGCAAAAATTGAAATTGACATTTCTTTGTTTTCATTCAACACACTGATGATTTTATTTAAAGAAAGGGTAGATTCTTGTTTAATTGAAGCCTTGTTGAAATCGAAATAAATATTTTCAATTTTAATTTCGGTATCTGTAACAACTGGTTTTGATTGATTTAATTCAATTGAAGAATCATTATAGAAATCTCCAGAAGTCAACTGTTTTGTGAAAGGCTCATAACCATCTTTTTCTACCGTTACATTGTAAATGGTAAGAGGATTGTAAATGATTGAAATGTTTCCTTTGTCATCCGTTTTTCCATCAGCTAAAATTCTTCCGAATTCATTTTTAACCACAATTTTAGCATTAGGTAAAGTGATACCTGTGGTTTTTTCTTTAATAGCCAATTTAGAAACTGTATTTGGAGCCATTTTTAAATTATATCTATAAATATCATAGTTTCCGTCTGTGGCTGTTTTGTCTGAAGAAACGTAACCTCTTGTGTCGTTTACCATAACAAAAGCTAAATCGTCTTTTCTTGAGTTTAAAGTTCCACCTAAATTAAAAGCAGTGTGGTAACCATCTTCTGTAATTGACGATCTGAAAACATCAAAACCTCCCATATTTGTATGTCCTTTTGAAGAGAAAAACAAATAGTTGTTGTCATTCGAAATGAATGGGAATTTTTCGTCTTCTTTTGTGTTAATTTTAGAACCCAAATTCATTGGGGCACCTAATGTTCCATTTTCTAAAATTGCCACTTCATATAAGTCAAAACCACCAGCTCCACCAGGAATATTTGATGAAAAGTATAATTTTTTTCCATCATTAGATACAAATGGCGTTTCAACTGAATATTGGTCGTCCATTAATTTTAATTCCGTAATATTTGTCCAATATTTATCCGATTTTACATCTAAATCAGCTGTATATAATTTGTAAACATTTGGATTTTCTTTAGAGTTTTGAGTAAAGAAAACTTTATTTTCATCCGGAGTGAAAGTAATTGTACCTTCATTATCTTTTGAATCAATAGCTGAGGCAAATAATAATGGGAAAGTTAAATTTCCAGTACTGTCAACATTTACACAGTATAAATTGTTATTTGGAGTTTTTGTGTCTTCATTCATTGTAGTTTCATAATGTCTTCTTTTTTTATTAGACAAAATGATGAATTTGTTTTTGAAGAATGAAGTCCCAATTTCAGATAATTCAGAGTTTACACTTACTTCGTTTAAAATAAATCGTAAACCTTTAGAATTTTTATTGATTATGTCATTAATTGAGTCTAATCTGGCGTTTCTTACTGGTTCTTGGGCGTTTACTAAATTAAATAATAATGAAATTAATGTTACGAATAAAAATTTTGTTTTCATTTTAATTTGGGGTTGGTTATTTTTTTAATGGTGCAAAAATATACATTTTTATTATATAAATACTTTATTTTCTGAATTTTATGCAAAGATGTGGTCTAAAAAAGACCTAAAAAA
>CAMLRV010000166.1 GCA_946482495.1 uncultured Flavobacteriia bacterium | reverse complement strand
CTTATTATTATTCTCATTCGCTAATTGATAGCAAATTAAAGTATTATAAATTTGTTCTTTAGCAACATCTTCAATTTGTACTTCATAAGATTTCCACATGTTCCATTGTGTTTGGTCTGGAGCACTTTGTAACGAATTAATATATTCACTAAACTTTTTATCATCAAATTGACCAGCAGCGTTTAAGAATTTTGGATCTTGAATTAGCTGTGGTTTTAAAACTGCCATTAATTGATCTCTACCAAGTAACAAACCAATTTTATCATATTGTTCCGTTAATATTGCTTTTCTTACCTCTTGTTCCCAAACAGAATTTAAAGCCTGAGTATTGCTAACACCTTGTTGTTGTTTTTCAACATTAGCTACTTTACTCATGAATTCTTGGTATTCAAATTTTGTTCCATTGATTGACCCAATGTCATTTGAACCTTGAAATCCACCACTTTTAATAACATCCGCTAATACAAATGAAAATAATGCTAATGCTATGATTAGGACTAATAAGATAGAACGTTGTCTAATTTTTGATAAAATTGCCATTTTTATATTGATTATTTTTTTATTCAGTGGGCGAAAATACAATTATCTATTTAATAATAAAATAGTATTGCTAATTTTTTTACTTGTTTTCTTGATTGTTTTGCATTTTTTTTAGAAAACTTCTTCTAACAAAGAACATAATTATAAATCCAACTGCAATTATTGCTTGTAATCCATAATCTTGTTTGTTTAAAATTTTATAAATCACAGAACCTGAGAACACAATAGCCGCAACTAAATATAGATATTGAGAGAATTTGTAGTATTTCATTTTATTATTATTTCATATTATTTACTTCACCAACATTATTTTGCATGTTGAAAATTTTAAAATCTTTACTAAAATCGATTCCAACACCTTGCAAAAAACTTCCATCTGCATCTTTAAATTTAAAAAATTCTTCAGTAAAAAACCATTCATTTTTTTGGTCGAAATACAATTGATTCGTTTCCAAAATTTTTCCATCAAAAGTGGTTATTTTCACATTTCCAATTAAATCAATTACTTCTGTTTTTTTGTATGAAACAGCCTTATCAGCTACAACAGTAGTTTTATTACCATTATCGTCAATTAGGGTAACCAATATTGCTTTTGGAAATTCTACAAAAGGATTTTTAGCGGTAGAATAATCCACCATTTTTAAACTTTGAAGTGTAGATTTTACTCTACCAGAATCTGTATATTTCAGATTAATAGAATCCGCTTCACCAGTAGGCACAAATGAAGTTTTATAGATTCGCTGCACATCCTTTAAATTACTCTCGCAACTTTGCAAACACAAAATCAGAGTAAATACAAGTATGATTTCAACAAATCTTTTCATTTTTATTAATTATATAAAGTTTTTCTAAACCATTTATCATTGAACAATAAACCTAAGTTTACTGAAAAATAATTTTCTTTGATTAACCCATTACTAGTAGTTCCTCTTGTTCCCATTTCCACACCTAAATTAATGCTGGAAAATGTACCCGTTACTGGCAATCCTAAACCAAGAGTTACAGCTCTGTCTTTAATTGTAGAATTATTAATTACCAATCCAGTATTTTCAAATCTAAAACCACCGCGATAAGTAATTCTTTCTAAGTAATTATTATAAGAATCAAATTTAGGAATAAAGAAACCTCCAATAGCTACACGAGTGGCATTTTCATAATGTACATTAGAATAATTATCAAATCTATCCACCTGATTTCCAGTTCCAGAAAAAGTTAAATCTCCACCTAAAAACCATTTTCTATTTCCAACACCCGCACCAACAGCTAATTTAGAAGGAATATTTAATTTTGTATCAGCTACATTTACTTCCGTATCATTAGTTACCGGAATTGCACTATTATTTGAATCGATTGTAATTAAAGCAACATTTCTAGCATTATTAGAATTTAATTTTGCTTCAGGAGAATAAACTAAACTAGACATAAAGTTTAATTTATCATTCAGTTTTGTGTTATACGTTAATCCGGCAGTAAAAGCAACACCTGATAAACTCGACTCGTTAACCTCTCTAGTTCCGTAAAAAGCACCTTCTCTAAAAACTTGTGTTTCTGTATCGATTGAACCAAAAAGATATTGGAAATCTAAACCCAGACTTAACTTAGAGTTGATTTTATATCCCGAACCAAAATACACTTTATTTACACCACCTTTTCCTAAATATCTTCTTTTGGTACTTGTTGTAGCACTTTCATCATTAAAAAATCGGTATCCAACTGCACTTTGTGGTAGAAGTCCAAAAGAAACTCCTAATTTCTTTGAAACTGGAAATCCTAAAACCAAGTAATCAAAAGTAGTTTTTTGAGCTTTTTCAGTAACACTTGCTGAATTTAGTTTATAAAACGAACTTGTAGCACCAATTTGGAAACTAGTTAATAATTGATTCGAATAAGTAGCTGGATTTAAAACATTGATATGTGTACTATCTGAATAAACACTAATTCCACCCATGTTAACTATGTCGTTAGTACCTTTAAATTTAGTACTTCCAATTCCATAAAAAGAATAAGGTGACGGTGTGTTTTCTTGAGCAAATCCTAAATTAGCGAGTAATATGGTAACTATTAAGACAATTTTTTTAATCATTTTGTAAACTATAAGTGTATAATTGTTGTAAACTTTTTAATAAGAAATTTTCATCGGCAAATATGGTACTTTTAAATCGATTAGCCAAAAAATTAGCGTCTCCGCCTGTTAAAATTATTGTAAATTGTTCGTTTTTAACAGAATATTCAGAAATAAAACCTTCAATTTCATTTCGTAAGCCATTTACTACACCAGAATGAATCGCTTCATTTGTAGAATTTCCAATAAAATTTTCAGGAGATTTTTTTTCTAACAAAGGTAACTTGGCAGTAAAATTATGTAGCGATTCATATCGCAAACGCAAACCCGGAGAAATGGCTCCACCTAGATATTCATTCTTATTATTTACAAAATCATAAGTTACACAAGTACCAACATCAATTATTAAAGTATTTTGATTCGGAAATAATAAAACGGCTCCTGCAGCCAATACCATTCTGTCAACTCCTAAAGTTTTTGGTGTACTATATAAATTTTGGAATGGAAAAATGGAATTATGATTAATTTCAAATAAATTCATGTGCTTTTTTAACCAAAAAATTTCAGTTTCATCCAATTTCCCTACAGAAGAAAGCACTCCATTTGTATAATTTGGATATTTTTTTAAAATATTTTCAAAATTATTTTTGAGGTCTTTTTTTTGAAAGACAAACTTTTCAATTAGGTCAACCTGTTCAAAAACAGCCACTTTAATGTTTGTATTTCCTACATCAATGGTAAGTATCATATCTAAATATTAGAATTGCAAATGTACGAAATTGATTTTTTTTATTTTTTGTTTTGGAAAATATAAAAATGGTTCTATATTTGCACCCGCACTAAGGAAGTAATATTACTGAATTATTCAAGGTACCTTAGCTCAGATGGTAGAGCAATGGACTGAAAATCCATGTGTCCCTGGTTCGATCCCTGGAGGTACCACTTAAACCCCGACAATGTCGGGGTTTTTTGTTTTTACTATGTCCAATTAAGGATTGTGTTTCAACAATCCTAATAAAGCTTATAAAAAAACCGACAATTTTAATATGTCGGTTTTTTTTTGTTTTATAATAAAGGTAAAATCTCGTTTTTCAATTTGTCGTATTCGCCTTGAAGAATCAATCCGTTATCTAAAAGTTTCTTATAATTATTAAGTTTTTCAAATAATTCATCTTTAGATAAATCGGAAAGTTTTTTTTCGTGAGATGGAATTGGCTCTTCAATTTCTGTATCTTGAACCGCTGGAATGATTTCTGCAGGCATAATTTCTGCAAAATTTGTCACTTCTTCAGGCTGAATTTCTTCCACCACTTCATCATATACTGGTGCAATTTCCTCTACAACCGAACTCGTCGCTTTTGGATTCTTCAACAAATCCAATTGCTCTTTTGCATAGGTATATAACTTTCGAGCTTGATTTTTTGGTAAATAATCAACTGTATGTGTCAGTTCTGTTTTCGTAGAAAAAGTAAAATCAGAGCCTAAAAATCCCTCTTTTACAAAAGTTCCTGAAATATCATCCCAATCATAATCCATAAACTCCATAGACAAACCTAAATTTTTAGGTTTACATAAAATAATACGTTTGTTCGTCACTACAATACTATCTGGAAAAACCGTAATTGCTGGCTTTTTTTGTACCGCAATATAGCCTACCTCCTCATTAGTCATTAATAAATTTTCTAGTTTAGAAGTAATTTTTTCAATTGCTTTTGGATCTTGATCTTCGTTTAATATTTTCTTTAAATTATCAATCATAATAAATTTTATCGTTTATAGTTTGTTGTTGTAATCTTATCAAAAGTAATGCCTAATTTTCTAATTCTTGTATTTCGACTTGAATTTTTTTCGTCAAACTTTTAAAAACCAAATCATAAGAATGATTAATTAATTCCACAACCATTTTATCTGAAACATCATGACCAATTGAAACGGTATTCCAATGCACTTTACTCATGTGATAGCCAGGCTGAATTGCTTCAAATTCTGCACGAAGTTCTTCCGCTTTATCAGGATCACATTTCAAATTCAAACTCGGTTCCTCTTTTTCCCATTGCTGTAAAGAAGTTAAACAAAACATTTTTCCGCCAACCTTAAAAACCAAAGTATCTTCATCAAAAGGAAAATGTTCAGTAACTCCTTTTTTAGACAAACAAAATTCATATAATTGTTGAATATTCATATTTAGTTGGTAGTTATAAGTGATTAGCTTCCAAACTATACAAAACCGGTTTTGATGGTGACGCATCATTTTCAAATGAAACGATTTGTAAATTTAGCAAATATGCCCCATCTGAAACCGAATTGTTCACGTAAATTAATTCTGTAATCGTACAATCTAAACGTGCATCGTCATTTAATATTGTGGTGTTTTTTACATTCCAAAATGCTTTGTGTGCCAATAATTTTCCTTCATCGTGTTCTTTATCTACACTTGGTAAATCGATTAGCAAATGCTCCACTCCTATTTCTCGAATAAAATACGCAGCTTTTTCACATAAATATGGCGGATTTGTATTAGAATAATTCAAATGTTTCTTGTTTTCCACATTTGGCAAGGTTCTTATAATAAGTGCTTGTGGCATTTTGCCTACTAAAGCATTTTCTACTTGCTCTTTTGTAATAACTAAATCTTCACCCATTTTTTCAGGCTCAATAGAAATCAATTCCGCTAAAAAGAAAAACTGTTTTAAACTTTGATTCATGCTGTAA
>CAMLRV010000165.1 GCA_946482495.1 uncultured Flavobacteriia bacterium | reverse complement strand
TCCTTCTGGAATTTCGTAAACACGCATCCAATAACATTTACCTTTTTGGGTAAAGAACATTAAATATTGGTGATTAGTTGCTACAAATAAATGCTCTAAGAAATCTTGATCTCTTGTTCCTGCAGATTTTTGTCCTACTCCTCCTCTATTTTGAGTTTTATACTCTGATAAAGAAGTACGTTTGATATAACCAGCATGAGAAATAGTTACTACTACATTTTCATCTGCAATTAAATCTTCAATACTTACGTCACCACCAGAATATTCAATTTGTGAACGACGAGCATCTCCGTATTTCTCTTTGATTTCGTTTAATTCATCTTTAATTAATTGCATTCTTAATTCTTTACTAGCTAATAATTCTTTTAAGCTAGTAATTAATTTCATGATTTCGTCATATTCTGCTCTTAACTTGTCTTGCTCCAGACCAGTTAATTGACGTAAACGCATTTCAACAATTGCTCGAGCTTGTAATTCAGAAAGATTAAATCTTTCCATTAATTTAGCTCTTGCTTCTTCACCATCTTTAGAACCTCTAATTAAAGCAATTACTTCATCAATATTATCTGAAGCGATAATCAAACCTTCTAAAATATGCGCTCTTTCTTCTGCTTTTCTTAAATCGTATTCTGCTCTACGAACAACCACCTCATGACGGTGTTCCACAAAATAATGAATTAAATCTTTTAAGTTTAATAACATTGGTCTACCTTTTACCAAGGCAATGTTATTTACACTGAAAGAAGATTGTAATTGTGTATATTTATAAAGTGTATTTAAAACAACATTTGGAACGGCATCACGCTTTAATTCATAAACGATACGCATACCATTTCTGTCTGATTCGTCACGAATAGTAGAAATTCCTTCGATTTTTTTCTCGTTTACCAAGTCAGCTGTTTTCTTAATCATTTCAGCTTTATTCACTTGATATGGAATTTCAGAAACAATAATTGATTCTTTCCCATTTACTTCTTCAAAACCTGTTTTAGCTCGCATTACAATACGACCACGACCTGTTTTGAAAGCTTCTTTTACACCTTCATATCCATAGATAGTTCCACCAGTTGGAAAATCTGGTGCTTTGATATATTTGATTAATTCATCAATTTCAATTTCGTTATTGTCAATATAAGCTAAAGTTCCATCAATAACTTCAGATAAATTGTGAGGCGCCATATTTGTAGCCATACCCACCGCAATACCTGAAGCACCATTTACTAATAATGTAGGAACTTTAGTTGGTAATACTTTTGGTTCTTCTAAAGTATCATCAAAGTTTAATTGAAAATCAACCGTTTCTTTGTCGATATCTGCCATCATTTCTTCAGAAATCTTCTTCATTCTGGCTTCCGTATAACGCATTGCTGCCGGACTATCACCATCAACCGAACCAAAGTTACCTTGACCGTCAACCATTAAATAACGTAAACTCCATTCTTGAGCCATACGAACCATCGCATCATAAACTGAAGTATCTCCGTGTGGGTGATATTTACCCAAAACTTCTCCAACAATTCTTGCAGATTTCTTATGCGCTCTATTTGAAAAAACTCCTAACTCATACATTCCAAATAACACCCTTCTGTGAACTGGTTTTAAACCATCTCTTACATCTGGTAATGCTCTAGATACAATAACCGACATCGAATAATCGATGTAGGCTGACTTCATTTCATCTTCAATATTAATAGGAATTAACTTTTCTCCGTCAGACATAGGTATTTATTTAATTTTTATTCATTTTTTTTAAACGTGCCAATATACGATTTTTTACTTTTTTTGAAAGTAAATTTTCTAACAAAATCCAAATACTTATCAACAATTACTGATGAAATTTTTAACAAATAATAACACTTTTCGCTTTTATTTCTCGATTTTTTTTTGTCAATTAGCAATATTATAGCACCAAATTTAAGTCGTGCTTTAATATTTTGTATTTTTACAATAAGATTTAAAAATTTATGGAAGATAATTTTTCACCAAGAGTAAAAGATGTAATTCAGTTCAGTAAAGAGGAAGCCTTACGTTTAGGGCACGACTTTATTGGTACTGAACATTTACTTTTAGGTATATTGAGAGATGGAAATGGAAGCGCTATAGATATTTTAAACTTTTTGAATATTAATTTTGATTTACTTCGAAAAAAAGTTGAAATATTAAGTCCGGCCAATCCGAGCGGAGTTGCTAATAACGATAAAAAAAACTTACACTTAACCAGACAAGCTGAAAGAGCTTTAAAATACACTTTTTTAGAAGCAAAAGTTTTTAACACTACTTCAATTAGCACTGCTTTATTATTATTGTGTATTTTAAAAAATGATAACGACCCTACAAAGAAGTTACTAAACAAGTTGAAAATTAATTATGATAATGTAAAAGATATTTATATGAGCCTAAACAACAGTGAAGATGATAATATTTTAAAAAATCAGCCAAAAGCAGAAAATTACGATGATGCTGCGGATGATAGTTTTAAAGATAGTGGCGCTACACCTCCAAGTGGAAGCACCAGCAAAACAACAAAAAAATCTAAAACACCAGTATTAGATAATTTCGGTAGAGATTTAACTGAAATGGCCGAAGAAGGAAAATTAGACCCAGTTGTTGGACGTGAAAAAGAAATTGAACGTGTTTCTCAAATTTTAAGTAGAAGAAAGAAAAATAATCCACTTTTAATTGGTGAACCAGGAGTAGGAAAATCTGCAATTGCAGAAGGTTTAGCTTTAATGATTGTAAAGAAAAAAGTATCTCGTATTTTATTCAACAAAAGAGTAGTTACTTTAGATTTAGCATCATTAGTTGCTGGTACAAAATATCGCGGACAGTTTGAAGAACGTATGAAAGCAGTAATGAACGAATTGGAAAAAAATGACGACATTATCCTTTTCATTGATGAGATTCACACAATCGTTGGTGCTGGTGGCGCTACCGGTTCTTTAGACGCGAGTAACATGTTTAAACCTGCCTTAGCACGTGGAGAAATTCAATGTGTGGGAGCAACAACTTTAGATGAATACAGACAATATATTGAAAAAGATGGTGCCTTAGAACGTCGTTTCCAAAAAGTAATAGTAGAGCCAACTTCAATCGAAGAAACCATTATCATTTTAAATAATATTAAAGGTAAATATGAAGACCATCATAATGTAACGTTTACTCCAGAAGCTATTGAAGCTTGTGTGAAATTAACAAGTCGTTATATGACTGATCGTTTTTTACCAGACAAAGCTATTGATGCCTTAGACGAAGCAGGTTCACGTGTACATATCACAAATATTGAAGTACCAAAACAAATTTTAGAGTTAGAAAAACAATTAGAAGAAGTTCGTGAATTGAAAAATTCAGTTGTGAAAAAACAAAAATTTGAAGAAGCAGCAAAATTACGTGACGACGAAAAGAAAATTGAAAAAGATTTAGCCATTGCTCAAGAAAAATGGGAAGAAGATTCAAAATCTAACAGAGTTATTGTAACTGAAGATAATGTTGCCGATGTGGTTTCAATGATGACAGGAATTCCTGTAAATAGAATCGCACAAACAGAAAGCAACAAATTAGCCAAATTACCAGAACTTATTAAAGGTAAAGTGATTGGTCAAGATGATGCTGTTCAAAAAATTGCAAGATCAATTCAAAGAAATAGAGCTGGTTTAAAAGATCCAAACAAACCAATTGGTTCATTTATCTTTTTAGGTTCTACTGGAGTTGGAAAAACACAATTAGCGAAAGTTTTAGCGAAAGAATTATTTGATTCTGAAGATGCGTTAGTTCGTATTGACATGAGTGAATACATGGAAAAATTTGCTATTTCTCGTTTAGTTGGAGCACCTCCAGGATATGTGGGTTATGAAGAAGGTGGACAATTAACGGAGAAAATCAGAAGAAAACCTTACGCAGTTGTTTTATTAGACGAAATCGAAAAAGCACATCCAGATGTTTTTAATATGATGCTACAAGTTTTAGATGATGGATTTTTAACTGACAGTTTAGGAAGAAAAATTGATTTTAGAAATACTATCATCATCATGACTTCTAACATTGGTGCACGCCAATTGAAAGATTTCGGACAAGGTGTTGGTTTCGGAACAGCAGCAAAAACTGCACAAGCTGAAGATTATAACAAATCGGTTATAGAAAATGCCTTGAAAAAAGCATTTGCTCCAGAATTCTTAAATAGAATTGATGATGTAATTGTATTTAATAGTTTAGAAAAAGGAGATATTGATAAAATTATCGATATTGAAATGGAAAAACTAATCGTTAGAATTAAAGATTTAGGTTACACATTAAATATCACTGAAAAAGCGAAAGATTTCATTGCAGAAAAAGGTTTCGACAAACAATTTGGAGCACGTCCGTTAAAAAGAGCGATTCAAAAATATGTGGAAGATGCTTTAGCAGAAGAAATTATCACTTCAAAAATTCATGAAGGCGATGTGATTTTTATGGATTTAGATGAAGCAAATTTAGAGTTAACCATCAAAATAGAAAAAACAGAAAAACCTGCTAATTAGCAGGTTTTTTTTATGATAAATTAAGATAAAAGTCTTTTGTTTTTTTTAGCAAATCAATAACAAACGATATTCACCTTCATTTTCTTTTGGTGCTCTATGAATACATGGCAATACTTGCATTTTTGGATGATCTACCGCTAAGCGCCAAAGATGCCCTATTCCTAAATTAATGGGTACTGCATTAGGTTTCTCCTGATAATGCAAATCAAAATAATTTTCCTTTAAAAAGTTTTCAAATTCCTCTGATGGACCATTATGTATTACTTTAAGTTTTTCTCTAATTTCAGGAATTAGAATTTTCTGCTCCGCTTGCTCATTACTAATAATATCACTTGCTGCCCCATGATAAGTACATAAAAAAGTATCCGTAGCAATAGGCGAACGATCTACATGATACGAATACACATCTGTGGATATAAAATCAAATTCATCATCTCTTTCATAAAATTTAATTAAATTGAGAGAGGGAGAAGCACCGTAATCGGATAAAAATTGCAAATCATTTAAAATAATTTCCCTTGCAATATTCCCTTTTTGAGATAATTGGAGTTCAATCAAATCTTTAGGAAAAACTTCTTGTATATTTTCATTTATTTTAAGCTTATCTACAATTTCTTTAAAGTCACCTTCTAAATTTCGGTACCAGCATATTGCATTCATTTCTCCTTTAAAAGCAGAATTCACAAGTTCAGAAAAAGTAGATACCATTCCTATTTGACTGTTATTAGAAAACATATTACTCATCGTGTAAAATCAAGAAGTTATTTATTAAAGTCTGAAAATTTTTTTCAATTAAAATCTACTATGTGTATGTTTATTTCAAACAAAA
>CAMLRV010000164.1 GCA_946482495.1 uncultured Flavobacteriia bacterium | reverse complement strand
CCAATGATTAGCCCAATCGGTATGAATTAAAACTGCTCGGTTTCTTATTTCATGATTTTTTAAATGTGCTTCTGTAACTTCTAAGGTTTCGGTATAAGGAACACTTATAACTATTGCATCTAAATCGGTGAAACATTCTAATCCTACTTCAGAAAGATCTTTTCCGTGTTCAAAACGATGGAATGGACAATCTATATAAGTTCCAGTATTAGCTACCATTTCAATTTTGCCAATTTGAAATTCGGTGCCTTCATCGTAAAATTCTTTAGATTTTTCTCTACTCAGATAATCGCAAACGATAGGAGCGGGCAAGCCTTTGTAAGTAACTAACCCGTGTTCAATAGTATGACTTAAATCAATTAAAATATCGGTTTTAGAAGTTTCATTGATTGGTTTTCTTTTGTGTGGTTCTTTGAAAATGACTTTATTCAGAATTTTTGTTTGTCCAACCATTAAAAGTCTTAAATCATCCACAATATAATCTGCTAGTTCTTTGTCGGAAATTGTGTCACCTGATATGTCAAGTCGGAAGTCTTCACCTTTTATACTTCCGCCATTTGTGAAATAAATTTCGAAGTCAAATTTTACTCTTTTGTCCATAATTTATTTTTTGGTTAGTATTTTGTGTGGTTTTAGTAAAGACGATTTACTTTTTTATAAGGTAAAGTTCTATTTGTCAATAGAATAGAAATGTAAATTTACAAAATTCTCACATAAAAACCTCTAAAATTATTCAGAGGTTTCTGTAATTAACTATTTCGTATATCGTAAATCCAAAATAAAAATCAAAATATGTTCTTTTAAATAAAAAAAGCACCATTTATAAAATGATGCTTTTAAGTTTAACTAAACAATTATTTAATAATTAACTTTTGATAAATTTAAAACTTTTATAGTTGGTGGTTTGTGAGTATATAGAAATTATGTATAATCCTTTTGACCAATTTGTAGCGTCAATTTGCGCTTCTAAATTGTTAATTTGATCCTTATTATAAACTTCTTTTCCTAACATATCTACAACTTTAATTTTCTCGATATTGTTATCCGATTTGATTGTGAAAAAGTTGCTAGAAGGATTTGGATATAATGTTGTTTCATTTAAGACGCTTTCAAAAGTATCATTTCCTAACGTTGCGTTTGTAAAATTTTGAGCATAAATTCTAGGTTCGCCACTAATTTTTGCTTCAGAAAACACAGTTATAATTTGGTTATTTACAAGTTTGTTTAAGGTAATTAATCCTTTGTTTGCAGAAAATGTTGCTATAGGAAAAGTTTGTTCTGGCCATGCAAAATCACCATTTGCGTCTAATTGAACGATATGTAAAGATGTAGGAGTAGCTCCGTTATCAAAACCACTTTTAATTAAAAATAATGGATTGTCATTAACTAAACGTAATTCACTTGCTTGAGTTTTGTAATTAGTATCAACTGGGAAAACCTGTTTGGCATTATCCGTAAACAAACGAGCACCGGTAATTTTATCAAATTTTTGGATGTACTCGCCTTGTAAATCTTGAGAACTAGGAGTATATCTTGATATTGCCCATAAGTAAGGGGAACCTGGAGTTGTTGCAATTTTTACATCTTTTTCAAAATAAGTTTGGCTCGTATCCATATCAAATCCGTTTAAACCCCATGGTAATGTACCGTCGGAATTAATTCTTTGTACGTATGTATCAAAGCGTGGAGCTGAACCCGTTGGAGCTGAAAAACCATAAAAAACAGTATCACCATCCTGGGTACCACAATATTGTGTGTTGTAAGAAGTACCTTTATCTGATACTAATGTAGGTGATGCCCAAACTGGTGTGCCATCAGTATAATTATATCTTTGCGCAAATAAGTTTGATGCCACGCCAAAACTAATTTTTCTGTGAAAAACAATCATGACATCGTGGTTAGCCATTTCGTAAAGATCTGCCGGTGTTGTGGCACTAGAAGTATTTGTAGATACAATATCTATAGGAGCACTCCAAATAGGTGTACCACTAGAACTAAATTTTTGAAGTTTCGCTTTTGTACCTGGCCAGTAACTAATCATTACTTCACCTGTACTTAATGGAAGAATAGTTGGTAAATATCCAGTTCCAAGATTGACACCATTTGCGCCCCAAAGCATATTTCCTGCAATATCAATTTTAAACACAATTCCTGGAGTTCCGCTTCCAGTTCCAGTAACTCCAACGAAAAGATTGTTGTCTTTGTCTACAATCATATTCCAAACAACAGTTGAAGATGACATTGGAATTGTGTTGCTTACTAACATACCTTCATCTCCAAATTGTGCTATTCCATTAGCGTCTAAAAGTTGCATTCTTAATTCAAAATATGTAGGAGCAGCTACACTTTTCCAAAATACAATAAAAGTTTTTCCGTCTGTTGTGCTTACAGATTTCGAGTTATTGTTAATAGTTGTTGCCACAGATGTGTTTACTGCTGTGTCTGGATTCCATTGTGCATTTCCTGTTGCAATTGCAAACAATGTAATTAATAAAAAAGTAATTTTTTTCATGATGGTTGTTTATAATTTTAGGATTAATTGTTTGTTAAATGAAAATTCAGACCGTTGTTATTTCTGATTCATTTCATTTTGATAACCCAAAATTATTTAATTACAAATCGCTCGTGAAATTTGAAGCCATCTGTAAAACACTCATGATGTTTTTTATACCCTTTATTTACCACTCACTTTGCTATAAAGCATTGATAATGCTGGGCTTGTAATTTAAAAATTGCTTAATTTAAATTTGCTAAATACGTGATTAAATCTTGATGAGTGTTCGTAAGGTGTAGTTTTTTTCTTAATCTTGTACGCGCATTTTCAAGCGATTTTATAGATTGCCCTGTAATTTGTGCAATTTCTTTTGTAGTTAAATTGAGTTTTAAAAGCGCACATAATCTTTTATCTCGATATGTTAGTTCAGGATGTTTTTCGCTTAATATATTATAAAACGATTCATAAACTTGACTGTATCTCAATTCAAATTCTTCCCACATATCATTAGGCTTGTTTTTGTCAAGTTGTTTGATAATTAAATCAAAAGTCTGTTTGGTTTCCGCTTTTGTGGCTTGTGATTTAAGTTGTTTCAATTCATCTAAAATCTGACCCACAATTTCAGTTCTCTGAATTTCCATCATCGATTTAGTAATCAATTCTTTCTCTTTGAGTTCTAAATTGGCTTCAAACATATCTTTTTCTAGCTTCGCATGAGAAAGTTTGTTTCGGTAACGAAGTAATAGTATTCCAAGAACTAATAAGATGATGATTAAACTAAATCCTAAAATATAATATTTAAATCGGGATTCGCTTTCCTTTAATATTCTTAATTCTTCGTTCTCTTTGTATTGTTGACCAAGCTTTAGTTTTTCAACATTCATGGCTTTCATTTCAATATTCAGACTATCTCTAATTTCGTTATACATTTCGAAATATTCAGCGGCATTTTTGTAGTCTTTCTTTTGTAGATACGCTTTGTAAATGTTATTTATGGCTTCATTATTTTGAAAACTGTATTTAGCATCTTTTAAGATTTCTGCCGATTTTTTAGAATAATACAACGCAGAATCTGCATTTTTTTTTAATAAATATAATTTAGATATCGAATTGTAAATCCAAGCTTTAGTTTTTAAATCGGATTTATTGTCAATATATTTTAAGGTTTTATCGAAATATTGTTTGGCATCCGTATATTTTTCAAGCTTAGCATTCGTTAATCCTAAGTTATTATAAAGAATAATATTTAGTTCTTTATGATTTATTTTTTGATTGATTTTAAGTGATTTTTTAAAATAAATCATAGCTGAATCTAAATCGTTTTCACTTGAATATAGATTTCCAATGTTGTTATAGGTTTTAGCTAAAAAGAGTTGGTTATTTTTTTGAGTATGATATTTTACTAGTTTATTAAAATAGAACAACGCTTTTTCTTTATTGTTTAAGCGAGCATAAATAATAGCAATTTTGTTTTCCAGATGGTATTTTTTTTCTCCCACATTATTTTGAGAGTAATATTCGTAAGTTTTTAGAAAATAAGATAAAGCGATATCAAAAGCATCTTTATCATTATAAACATCCCCAATTTTTTCATTGTTTTCGGCAATAAGTTTATCAGAATCTATTTTTTTAGCTAATTTCTCTGAATTATCTAAATAATGCAAAGCACGTTTCCAATCTAAATCACGAAGTTCCCAAGCCACTCTTTCCGAAAGGCGAACTTTCATGCTATCGTTTGTGCTTAACGTTAAACTGTCTAAAATTTTATTGAGGTCATTTTGCGCAAAAGTGGTTGTAGTAAATAAAAAAAATAGCACACCAATTTTCCACAAATTCAAACCATAAAAACAAGTTTTTGTTTTTTTATGAATGGTTTTTTTGTTGTCTAACATTAGTTTGGGATGGATGAGATTTAGAATTTTAGACATTTATTTAACTATTTACCTCAAATATAGCGATAATTCGAAGAATAGAAGTGCTTTATTTGGTTTGATTGACTGCGTTGTTAATTTATAGTTATTGTGGCAAACCGTTGTTACAAGTAGTACTTAACGAAATTCAGCGACTCTTGTCAGTTCACTTTTTTCCAAATCAAATTCTTCACTAAACCATTCTATTAACACTTTCTCTATTTCTTTTTTATTAACTGTGTTTTTTCTTCGGCGTGATTTTAAATAATTTTCTCTTCTCATTTTTTCAACTACTTCACCGATAGTTTTTACTTTAAATTCTCTTCCAAATCTATTTGAAATTCTAAGACCACAAACAGAAAAGATAAATCCTAAAATTCCAAAACGCCAATCAATAAAAACTTCAACGATTGATAGTGTCAAAATAATTAAAAAAAATCCTGTTGCTGAGTCTGAAGCTTTTAAAATGTTAAGTTTAAAACCCAAACTGTTTTCAATTTTTTGAACTAGTATTCTTCTGTTTTGCTTTGGCAAAACTTGTTCAAGAGAAAGATTTGGCGTAATTATTTTATTGTCGAGTAGGAGCGAAGTGGAGATTGCTTCACGAAGTTTATAAAATGCTTGTTGACTTGTGCAATCATCAGAACTTTCTAATTCTATTTTATTTGTTATATGATCACAAAGTTCTCCAAAAGTTGAAATGCTAAACAACTCTTTTTCGGCAAACTTTATTTCAAATGATTTTTCGACTTTCACAAGTAAGTCTTCAATATCTTCTGAATCAATATTTTTCAATTTAAAGTTGGTTGTCATAGTATTGCTTGTAACTTCTTTATTGGTATGATAATGTCATATTTCTTGTTGTATAACTAAATATAGTTAAAACTATCATATCCTGTAAATCTACAAAAATCCCACAAAAAAACCTCGAAAAAACTTATTTTCGAG
>CAMLRV010000163.1 GCA_946482495.1 uncultured Flavobacteriia bacterium | reverse complement strand
ATCTGACTCGGCATTGGCTTCCGCATCTTTGATCATTTTCTGGATTTCTTCATCCTCAATTTCAGTACTAATTTTTATTGATTGTAAATGCATACTATAAATTCTTAAGGTATCTTTATCTTTTACAACATCTGCATAAACCGCATTATTGGTGGAGTTCGGAAAATTAATCACACCTTTATCAATAATTTTATATTTCGAAAATATCGCATTTCCTACAATGATATTTTTACCTTCTTTAAAAATTTGCTGGTATTTATAATCTGAAAATTTTGTTTTTTCTAAATCCGAATACTCTTGAACACATAAAATATCAGGATGTTTATCTTCAACTAATTGTGCAATTTGCGCAGGAATATTAGCTTTTTGATTCCAATTGAATTTATTAAACAGACGTACATTATAACTCATAATTGTAAAATCATTCTCCGATTTAGGCAATTCTGTAGCTTGCAAATTATAGAACTTATTGATAAAGGTAATTCCTAACAACAACACTAAACCTGATACGAAAATGTATTTTTTTAGCTGAATCAACCAAAACAAGAAAAAAAGTAAATTTAACACTAAAAAGAAAGGTAGAAACAGCGTTAAAACACTCAAAAAAGGAAACCATTTTGGGGCCAAAAAAGGCAATAAATAGGCCATCAATGTAGTAATTGCTAAAACTACATTTAAAGTTAACATCGTTTTTGAAATAAATGACAACCCTTTAAACACGCTATTTATTTTCTTTAAAAAGAAATTCTTTTTCTTCTTTTGTTAAACTATCGTAACCCGATTTACTAATTTTGTCTAGAATTTCATCAATTTGTCTTTGTGTAAAATTTACATCTTTCACACGAGCTGATTGATATTTTTTAACTGGTTTGCTTTTATAAACTTTTTTAAATGTAGTGTTTTTTTTCTTTTTGAAAGAAAATATTTCGCTAATATCAATTCCATTTTTCATCAAAACAGCAAAAATAAAACCAACCACACTACCCGATAAATGAGCAATATGTCCGCCTGTATTTTCTGATAAAAGTTGTGCTACATCAATAAAAACATACAATAATGCTAAATGCCAAATTTTAATATACCCAATCAACGGTAATCGAAAAGAATAATTAGGAGCAAAAGTTGCCACTGCAATAAAAACTGCCATAATAGAAGCACTTGCGCCTACAATTAAATTGTAATAATTAAAAAAGTAACCGTAAGTAATGAAAATTAATCCTGCAAAAATACTTCCCAAAAAGTATACAGTTAAAAATTGTCTGGTATTAAAAAACGTATAAAATAAAGCGCTGATATAGTATAAAAAAATCAGATTGAAAATTAAATGAATGGGCTCAGAATGTAAAAAACCATACGTAATTAATGTCCATGGAAAATAAATTACATCTTTATAATCTGAGGATAAAGCCAACCAATTTGGATATTGAAATTGATTCGAAACAAAATCGAAAAAAAAAGCACTTAAAATGAAAATCAAAATATTAATAAAAATTAATTTTTGAGCTACATCGCCTTTTTTATATTGTTCTTTTATTTCGCTTAAAATATTCACTATACTAGATTCTTTTTACTTTTTACTTGGCTCTTGCTTCTTTTACTTGGCTCTTTACTTGGCTCTTAGAACACTAATTCCATCTGGTATGATTAAACTTTCGATTTCGCCAAATCATCATCAAAATAAAACCTGTTAAAGCACCTCCAACGTGAGCAAAATGAGCAATATTTCCACCACCAGAAAAAATTGAGAAGCCTGTAGTTCCTGAAAATAAATCTAAACCAACTATAACTGGTACAAAATATTTTGCTTTTATTGGAATTGGTAAAAATATCATCATTAATTCTGCCATTGGGAACATAAAAGCAAAAGCTACTAACAAACCATAAATAGCACCTGAAGCTCCAACACAACTTCCGTAAATTAATGATAATTTATTGAAATCTTCTTGCGTGCAATGTACTCTTGTTAAAATTTCATTTACTTTTCCTGTCGATTTTCCCGCAGCATCAAAAACTTCACTTAAAGGCGTATCAAAAATTACTTGCATCTCTTGTGGTGTCAATCCTAAATGATTTACAATTTGATGAATTTCATAATAATTCATACCTGTTTGAACAACTGCAGCACCTAAACCACAAGCGATATAAAAAAACAGAAATCGTTTACCTCCCCAATAATGTTCTAGTGCAGTTCCAAAAGAAACTAAAGCAAACATATTGAATAAAATATGCGTAAAATTTGGCATTTGCGCATGCATGAACATGTGTGTAAAAGGTTGCCAAAACTTAAATTTTTCGCTTTCAAAATAATATAACGCTAAGGTTTCATAGTTTTGAGGCATAACCTGACTCAACAAAAAAACTATAACATTAATTATCAATAGTTGTTTTACAACTGGTGTCATATTATTAAACATAATTAAAATCTTTTATCTAAATCTTCTGTGGTTAATGTAATAAATATTGGTTTGTTAAATGGTGAAACATTTGGGTCTTTACACGCAAATAAGCCATTTACTATATTTTCTAATTCGATGGTATTTAACTGTTTTCCTGATTTTATTGCTACGCTTTTAGCCATAAATTTAGAAATACTATCCGTTAAGGAGAAACTATCTTCTGGTAAATTTTCTTGTAAGTTATAAATTAAGTCGTGCAAAATTTCACTAACTTCCGTACTAGTAATTTGAGCTGGCAATCCAGAAATTATAACCTCATCTATTCCCATTTTTTCAAAAGCAAAACCAATTCCTTCCAAATTAGGTTGAATTTCTTTTAAATATAGCATTTCGTCTTTAGAAAACTGTATTTCTAACGGAAATAACAATTGCTGACTAGAGGCTTGTTGTACTGTAATATTAGTCAAAAATTGCTCATATAAAATTCGTTGATGCGCTCTGTTTTGATGAATCACTAACAACCCCGATTTCATACTTTTAATGATGTACTTTCTGTTGAATTGGTACATTAAAGTCTGAGTTTCCACAACAGTATCTTCAAAAAGCTTACTCGCAACTACTTCATTTTCAAAATTACTAGCTTCAACTTCAAAAGCATCTTGTTTTAAATTCGTATATAAACTTTCCCAATGAGGTTGTGCTTCAGTTTTTTTAGCATAAGAAACAGACGAACCTCCAGAATATTTTTTAGGCTCAAATTCAGTAGCAAATGGATTAAAGGTGCTATCCACTTGTATAATTGGCGTTGACGAAGTTTTGTCTTTATAATCGTATGGAATATCTAAAGTAGCATCGCGCTCAAAATCTAACACTGGTGCTACATTAAACATCCCTAAACTATGTTTCACTGTGGAACGCAAAATAGCATACAACGCTTGTTCATCATCAAACTTTACTTCTGTTTTAGTAGGATGAATATTAATATCAATCGTATGCGGTGGTACTTCTAAATTTAAAAAATAACTAGGTTGATTATTATCTTTCAACAAACCCTCATAAGCGCTCATAATTGCATGATGCAAAAACGGGCTTCTGATATATCTATTATTAACTATAAAAAACTGTTCTGTTCTATTTTTCTTTGCAAATTCAGGTTTTCCAACAAATCCACTAATTTTCAATATTTCAGTATCTTCTGTAACTGGAACTAATTTTTCATTCGTTTTTCCGCCAAAAATATTTACAATACGCTGACGATAATTAGAAATAGGTAAATGAAAAACCTCACTTCCATTACTAATCATAGTAAAAGCAATATTGGGATGTGCTAATGCTACACGCTCAAATTCATCAATAATGTGTTTTAGTTCGACATTATCCGATTTTAAAAAATTACGTCGAGCTGGAATATTAAAAAATAAATTTTTAACTAAAAACGAAGTTCCTTTAGGCAAAACAGCAACATCTTGAGTCACTAATTTGCTTCCTTCAATTACAATATGAATTCCTAATTCTTCTTGATCTTGTTTGGTTTTCAATTCTACATGTGCTACAGCTGCAATTGAAGCCAATGCTTCTCCACGAAAACCTTTGGTATGTAAAGCAAATAAATCTTCCGCATGACGGATTTTAGAAGTGGCATGACGTTCAAAACACAAACGTGCATCTGTTACATTCATACCTAAACCGTTATCAATTACTTGAATAAGTGTTTTACCAGCATCTTTCACAATTAATTTAATTTCAGTTGCTTTGGCGTCAACAGCATTTTCTATAAGCTCTTTCACAACCGAAGCTGGTCGCTGCACCACTTCTCCTGCTGCAATTTGATTGGCTACATGATCAGGCAATAATTGAATAATTCCAGACATTAATCTGCTTAATTTTTAATTAGGGTTAAACGACAAATTTAATGAATTAAAGACGAATAAAAGTCATTAAAAAAAGCTTCTTGTAGAAAATTATAAACATATTTCGTAATTTGTGAAAAATTTAAGACTATATGAAAAATCACATTGATGCCATAATCCGATTAAAAGACAAAGATTTGAAGTTTAGAATTCATTTGCTACAAGAAAATCTTTTGTCTGAAGATTATGATGCAGAAATGGAAAAAATTCATTTAGATAATGCTAAAAAGCTGAAACATATCATAAAAGAAATTGGTTTTCCAACTATTCAAAAAGTAGGAAATGAAGCTTATGAAGCCGCTTGGTTAGTAATCCAACACGCCATAAGTTTGCCGATTTTTATGAAATCGTGTTTGCGATTAATGAAGAAAGAGAAAAAGGGCGTAAATTTAATTCACATCGCCTATTTAGAAGACCGAATAAACGTTTTTGAAGGCAAACCTCAACATTATGGAACCCAGTTCGACTGGGATGAAAATGGCATTTTAAATCCTTCTCCTTTTGACGATTTAGAAATGGTCAATAAACGAAGAGCCAAACTTCACTTAAATACGTTGGAACATCAAACCGCCCATTTAAGAGCTGAAGCGAAAATGGAAAATGATAATCCGCCAAAAGACTGGTATCAAAAACAAATACAATATGAAGAATGGCGTAAAAAAACTGGTTGGATAAAATAAAAAATCCGTCACAAATTAATGAGACGGATTTCAAAATATAATTTCATTTATATTATTTTCTGTTCAAATCAACCATTTTAATTGCGGCAATTGCAGCTTCCACACCTTTGTTTCCGTGCTTTCCTCCGCTTCTATCAATAGATTGTTGCATATTATTATCTGTTAGTACACAAAAAATAGTTGGCACATCATAAAGTAAATTCAAGTCTTTCATTCCTTGAGTTACACCTTCGCAAACAAATTCGAAGTGCATCGTTTCTCCTTTAATCACACATCCAATTACAATCACAGCGTCTAACTCTAATTTTTCATGCATTTGACGTGCACCAAAAATTAATTCGAAACTCCCTGGCACATTCCAACGAATTATATTTTCTGGCAAAGTTCCACAATCTGTTAATGCTGCAAACACACCATTATACAATTCTTCTGTAACGTTTTCGTTCCATTCTGAAACAACAATCCCAAACCGAAAATCTTTCGCGTTTGGGATTGTGTTTTTATCGT
>CAMLRV010000162.1 GCA_946482495.1 uncultured Flavobacteriia bacterium | reverse complement strand
AACTGTCTTCAATTTTCAGAAAACTAAATGCACTTTCTACTGATTCAATTCCGCAGACCAAGAGTGTGCAACATATAAGCTCTAAAAAAATTTGCTTCCGAATGGGAAGAAATGGATTGCAATTCACTTCAACCAAGAAGTTCACCAACATAAGAAAAAATTCATGAGTACTAGTAACCAAAAAAAATATGAATATTGCGAACAAATATCGTCACAGGGCGAGAAATATAGATTTATTAAAATTAAATTTTAATAACTTTAAGCTATTTCAATTTTAATTATATATTTGCCTACCTAACCAAAATGACTAAAAATGAAATTATTTAGAAGAAAACCGATTGCTACAATTTTAAAAGAAGGTGGAGATGGCGAGCATTCAGGTTTGAATAAAGTATTGACAGTAAAAGACTTAACTTTTTTTGGAATTGCAGCTATTTTAGGAGCAGGAAGTTTCAGTAGTTTAGGAAGTGCGGTTTTTAATGGTGGGCCAGGAGTAATATTTTTATTCGTAATTGTTGCCATTGCTTGTGCTTTTACAGCATTTTGTTATTCTGAGTTTGCAAGTAGAATTCCGGTTGCAGGAAGTGCTTATACCTATGCCTATTCAAGTTTTGGAGAATTATTCGCTTGGATAATTGGTTGGGCATTAATCATGGAATATTCAATTGGTAATATTTATGTAGCATATAGTTGGAGTGATTATTTTACCTCGTTATTAGGGCAATGTGATATTCATATTCCAACCTATTTATCTACAAGTTATATGGAAGCTTCTAAGGCTTTCAAAGGAAATGTTGCTGGTGAAGCGTTAACAGCTTGGAACACTGCAACTGAAATTGGGGGTTTAAAAATCATTTTAGATTTACCCGCTTTACTAATCAATTTAGTGATTACGTTCTTAGTATATAAAGGAGTAAAAGAGAGTAAAAACTTCAGTAACTTAATGGTTTGGATTAAGATGTTTGTGGTTGGATTAATCATTATTGTTGGAGGGTTTTTAATATTTAAAGATAGTTTATTCGGAAACTGGACACCAAATAATTCAGTTGGAATTCCGAGTTTTATGCCAAATGGTTTTGGTGGTGTAATGATGGCGGTTAGTGGTGTTTTCTTTGCTTATATTGGTTTTGATGCGGTAAGTGTAATGGCGGAAGAAAGTAAAAATCCGCAACGCGATTTACCACGCGGAATGATTTATTCTTTGGTGATTTGTACAGTCGTTTATATCTTATTAACCTTGGTATTAACAGGAGCAGCTAATTATAAAACATTTGAAGGAATTGGAGATCCATTAGCGTTTATCTTCGAAAAACAAAATTTTAACTTACCGTGGATGCACTTTTTAGTGGCGATTTGTGCGGTTGTTGCGATGACAAGTGTAATGTTAGTTTTTCAGATGGGGCAACCTCGTATTTGGATGACTATGAGTCGCGATGGATTAATGCCGAAACGTTTTTCAACGATTCACCCAAAATATAAAACGCCTTCATATTCAACTTTAATTACAGGTTTAGTAGTTGGAGTACCGCTTTTATTTACAGATAAAACATTCGTATTAGATTTCACATCAATTGGGACGTTATTCGCTTTCGTATTAGTTTGTGGTGGGGTTTTATTGATTCCAAGAAGAGAAAAAGAAGCAGGAAAATTCCATTTACCATATATCAACGCAAAGTTTGTTTTCCCAGTTTTAGTAGCTATTTCTATCTTCTTAGTAGTAACTTTTGTGCCAGGTTTCTTTGCTGATACGTTAGATTTTTCAGGAGATAAATTGGCTAAAAACTTACCAATGGTAGTGTTTTTTGTATTGATTGTGGTAATGATGGTATTGGCATTTATGAAAAACCTTTCGTTAATTCCGTTATTAGGATTAATTTCTTGCTGTTATTTATTAACAGGGATGGCGGTTTCAAACTGGATGTGGTTTGGCGTTTGGTTAGTAATCGGATTGGTAATTTACTTTACTTTTAGTTATAAGAATAGTAGGTTGAATGTAGAACCTGCTGAATAATTAAATTATATAAAATAAAAAACCGCAAATTCACTTGTCTGAGTTTGCGGTTTTTTTTAACTCACAATTTAATATTTTAAATAATATTAAAGTTAGTGGGATTGTCCCCTTGAGGGGACTTAGGGGTGTAAAGATTTTATCTTCATTAGACTTTCAATTTTATTTTCTAAAATCAATAGAACTGAAAACATGTTGATCTTAACTTCTAAATCCGAAAATCTAATGAAGGTAACTCCAATTTTTTCAAGCTCGCCTTGTCTAAATTTATCATATTCATATTTATATAAATGACTATCCCCATCAATTTCTATTGCTAACATAATTTCATGGCAATAAAAATCTACAATATAGTTTAACATTGGTACTTGTCTATGAAACTGAACTTCAAAACCTTTGTTTTTTATTTTCTGCCAAAGTAATACTTCGCTAAGTGTACTATTTTTTCTTAGCATTCTTGAATATTCTTTTAAATGTGGTGAATATGGAATTATTTTGTTTTTCATGGCTAATATTATTTTTTATGGGGAATATATTTCTTTTAAATCTAACACCCCTAAAGTCCCCTCAAGGGGACAATCCATCTAAGATAATTTGGTACAAGTTATAAAATTTGTTTTTATAATAAAAGTTGTTAGTATAATTGTCTCCTTGAGAGGACTTTAGGGGTGTCAAGATAATTATTCAAAAACTAAGCAACTCTCTTAACAGTCTTCCATTTTCTAAATCCGAACCAAGCTAAAAATCCGAAGAAAAATAATGGCCAAAGTTGCACTATAAACGCTACAATTCCTTCAAAAATAAACCAACCTGTTTTGATACTTTCCCAAACTTGTAAACCTAAATTTGGTCGGTAAGCGTTGATGTTTTTTTCGTTGGCAACCATTTCATATTTCAATTGTTCGTTTTGATACAACTCTAAAGTTACAGTTGAAAAATTCACTTGATCTTTTAAGGATAAATTATTGATATAAGCATTATCGATATTCTCTTTTTTAGAAGCCAAATTCTCTTCCGATTCGTTAATGTCTTTTAGTTTATTCCCTTTTTTATCAATCGCAGCTTCTAATCTTTTAGAAGTATTTGCATTTCTTTTTTGCGACAATTCACTAGCAAGCAATTGTAAATTCACATCGTCTGCTTTAATGATACGATAATCTAAAAACTGAACTTCTTTAGCTAAACTTCTTAAAAGTGTGTCTAACTTCACGTTTGGCACGCGTAATGCGATGTTATTGTTGACTTCATAGCGAGTGGTTTTCAATAAACTATCCTGACTCACTTGTGTTTCATCGCTTTCGGTAATGTTGCTTCTCAATTCGGAAAGAGTAACAAATCCGCCTACACTTTTGGTCAGATTTTCAATTTTCTCTGTGGATTGCATTACATCTTTGACTTTAAAACGTGCATCGGCTGTTCGAATAAATTTTCGTTTGGAATTTTTGTCTTCCACCGCTGCGGAAGAACTCATACTTTCTGCCACTGCAGTGCTATCTGCAGCAACGGCTTCTGATTTTTTAAGTTCTACTGATTGAATTCCTGGATACTCTTCAGCTTTTTTGTTGCAAGCTAAGGCTAACATAAGAAGCATTGTCGCTCCTCCAATTTTGAATGTTGTCTTCATAAAAATTTGTTTTTAATGGTTGGTTAATAAGTAAAAAGTAATTGTGTTCCATTAACAAATTTTTAAGATTAGGTGATATGAAATTACTTACTAAAAACTGTGCCAAAAATTTATTTATCAATTTGAAAAAATTATAGAGTAAAAATGAACTTATAAAGTAACTAGTTTTCGATATGATAAATGTCATAATTTAGGATGTGAATTACCACTACTTTTGAAGTAAATTCTAAAAGTTATGATGTCATTAATTCAAAAATATAATGTTCCTGGTCCTAGATACACTAGTTATCCAACAGTTCCATTTTGGAATGAAAATTCTTTTACTGAGCAACAATGGATAAACGATTTGAAAGAAACTTTTAAAATATCGAATCAAAAGGAAGGAATTAGTTTGTATATCCATTTACCTTTTTGCGAAAGTTTATGTACGTTTTGTGGTTGTAATAAACGAATTACTAAACGTCATGAAGTAGAATCACCATACATTCAAGCAATTATTAAAGAATGGCGAATGTATTGTAATTTGTTTTCTAGAAAACCTAATATTAAAGAAATCCACTTAGGTGGTGGAACTCCAACTTTCTTTTCTACAGAAAATTTAGAGCTATTAATTAATGGTATTTTCGAAACAGCTAACAAATCAGAAAATTATATTTTTAGTTTTGAAGGACATCCAAACAACACAACCAAAGAACATTTACAAGCTTTATTTGATTTAGGATTCAGACGAGTAAGTTTTGGCGTACAAGATTATAGTCTGAAAGTTCAAGAAGCGATTCATAGAATTCAACCGTTTCATAATGTTGCAAAAGTTTCGTTATGGGCAAAAGAAATAGGATATACTTCTATTGGACATGATTTGATTTACGGATTGCCATTTCAAACTTTAAAAGATGTAGTAGATACTATTTTAAAAACCAAATCACTTATGCCAGATAGGATTTCATTTTACAGCTATGCGCATGTGCCTTGGTTAAAAGGAAATGGGCAAAGAGGTTTTAAAGATGAAGATATTCCACATAATGATGCAAAAAGGCAATTATATGAAATGGGGAAGAAGATGTTATTGGAAATGGGTTATATAGAAATTGGAATGGATCATTTTGCCTTGCCAACAGATGAAATGTTTACGGCTTTTAATAATCAAAACTTACACCGAAATTTTATGGGTTATACGGCTTCAAAGACTAATTTAATGATTGGTTTAGGTGTTTCGTCAATTAGTGATAGTTGGAATAGTTTTGCTCAAAATGAAAAATCGTTAGAAGATTATTATACTAAAATTGAAGCAAATAAATTGCCTGTTTTTAGAGGCCATCATTTAACGGAAGAAGATTTAATTATTAGACAGCATATTTTAAATTTAATGTGTCATTTTGAAACTTCTTGGGAAAATGAAGCATTATTTTTTCCTGAAATTGACGAAGTTCTAGAGAGTTTAGAAGAAATGCAACAAGATGGTTTACTTGTTATTGAAGATAAAAAAATAAAGGTTACCAATTTAGGAAAAGCCTATGTGAGAAATATTTGTATGGCATTTGATTTAAGACTACGAAGAGCTATTCCACAAACAGAATTATTTTCCATGACGATATAAATCTGTAAAAATCATTTTCGTACCTCTAAAGTTCTATTTAAATAAAATTATCTTATTGAAATTGTCCCCTTGAGGGGACTTTAGGGGTGTTAAAACTTCAATTTTATTTGTTTTTCAATCTCTTTTTCTAAAATTAATAAAACTGAAAACATGTTTTTTTTAACTTCTAAATCTGAAAATCTAATAAAAGTAACTCCTAATTTTTCTAATTCACCTTGTCTAAATGTATCATATTCATATTTATAAAGATGACTATCACCATCAATTT
>CAMLRV010000161.1 GCA_946482495.1 uncultured Flavobacteriia bacterium | reverse complement strand
AATAGTTGACTGCTTTTTTTATTACTACTCGAATTCATTTAAACCGTATAAAATTTCTTTCATTTTGGTGCCATTAATTTCTACAGGTTTATAGGCTATATTGAATTTATCAATGGCAATATCAATATCTGTTTTGAGTTTTTTATATTCTAATGGTAGTTTGGATTCGCATTGCTTTTCATTTTCATAGCTATTTAAAATTACTTTAAACTTCTCGTAAAATTTCCCGCCTTGGTCAATAAAATTATTATACAAAGAAATAAACTGAAGTAACCTATCAATCGGGAATTCTAAATTTACTTGCATTTTATATTGTTGTGGTCCAGTTGTGTTTTTCATTTTGGTTAAATACTCTTCCATTTTTATGGTTATATTTTCCCAATCGTCGTTGGTTCTGCATTGCTCTAAAGTGGTGTAATAATTTATAGGTTTGGTGTGTCAAAATATCTGTCAAAGTTTTAGAAAAACAGGTAGAAATACCTATTGTGTGACCTATTTATTATTGTTAAGTTTGAAAAAGACTATAATATAAAAATCTTTAGAATTAAATTAAAGATTAGATATCAAAAGTTGAATAAAGAGGAAGTAAATTAGTAAGAGTGTTAAAAATTAAAATAGAAAATGAAATTAAAAGAACTTTATAAACATAGAACAGATTTTACAATAATCGGTCTTACAGGAAGAACCGGTTCAGGATGTTCACAAATCTCAGATTTACTTAGTAAAGATTTTAATAATTTGATTCAAGGATTAAGAGAAGTTAGTGATTTTTCAGACCCTATATTTAAAAGAAAATTTGAGATTACCAAGAACTATTTGTCGTTTGGAAATAATTGGCAACAATATGATATAATTGAATATAAAAAAGTTTTATTATTATACATAATAAAAAAGACAGGAAAAGATTTTATAAAAATAAAGAATCTTTTAAATAAATTTTACAGAGAAAGTAAAACAGAAGATAACAAAGATTTAGTTGAAAATAAATATATCAAATTAGAAATTATTTTTGTCAAATTTAGAGATTTATTGGAGAGCATTAATCAATTGCCAAATTTTGAAAAAATAAAAAGTAATGATAGCTTGTTGTCATTAAATAATATTTTTTTTGGTGAGGAGTTTATGGAATTTGCTAATGATTTTATGAGTGTTTTAGAATCAGATGGGAATTATTTTAGAAGAACTCGATTGTTACATTTTGCTTCATGTAATATTAGAAAATCTAAAAGATCAACTATTGTTAACAATACTAATCCTAATAATGTCTATACCATTGCTGAATTGATAAATAAAATTATTAAAGCAAGGAAAAAATTTAATGTTTCAGTGTCTAGACCTACAAAAATTGCTATTGACTCACTTAGAAACTCATTAGAAATTACTTTTTTTAAAGAGCGATATTCTGCTTTTTATATGATAGCAACTAAGGATATTCTTGAAAATTCAAAAGAAAGATTAG
Organism: uncultured Flavobacteriia bacterium; assembly: GCA_946482495.1. The sequence continues at coordinate 4,083 of CAMLRV010000161.1, read as the reverse complement.
ATGAAAGATTTTTGGAAAAAATTCCTAATAAATCTGAGAGATTAGAATTAGTTGAAAAACTAATTGATTTAGATGAAACTGAATATAAAAATAAAGATTTTTCAAAAGGGATATTCACTTCTCCAAACGTAGAGAATTGTATTCAAAAAAGTGATTATCATATATTCAATCTTAAAGTTGATCAAATTAATTCTTTTTTGGGAATATTTGAAAAAGAACATGATGCTACTTCTTTAGAAAAAGATAAGATTTTTAATACTTTCTTAACCAGAGAGGAACAATTAATGAAATTGATTTCTCTTATTTATCAACCTGGATTAATAACACCAAGTGCAAGTGAAAGAAATATGCAAATTGCATATACAGCTAAATTAAATTCTGGATGTATTTCTAGACAAGTAGGTGCAGTAATTACAGATAAAAATTTTGTTGCAAAATCAATAGGTTGGAATGACGTAGCAAAAGGACATACTCCATGTAATCTTAGAAATGTAGAGGATTATTTCAACGGTAATATTAACGACAGTGTTCATTATAGCGAATTTGAAAAAGGAAACATCACTAATACTTCTGAATATAAATATAAAGACAGCTCCGTTTCTAATTTTAAGGATGCTATAATTGATTATTTTCAAGATGATTATAACATAAAAAAAGAAGAACTTAATGGTAAAAATTGTTCTTTTTGTTTTAAATCTATACACAATCATTACGAGGGTGAATCTAATCAAGTGCATACAAGGTCATTACATGCTGAAGAAAACGCTATGTTACAACTTACTAAATCTGGCGGGTTAGGGATTGAACATGGGATTCTTTTTACTACTGCTAGTCCATGTGAGTTATGTTCAAAAAAAGCTTATCAATTAGGAATAAGGATTATTTATTACATAGACCCATATCCAGGAATTGCGGTTGACCAAATACTTCATGGAGGAAGAATTAAACCAATACTTTTCCCATTTTCAGGTGCTATTGGTAATTCTTATCATAAATTATATGAACCTTATTTGTCTTCTAAGGATGAAATAACAATGACTTTAGAAATGGATAATAAAAATATTAATATAAATCAATTTAAAAATATTTTGAAGAAAATTTATCCAAAATATGAACAAATTCAAAGTATTAAATCATTAGAAGATGTGCAAATGATAATTGACCTAGGACTTTCGAAATTTGAAAATAATGAGGAAGATGTTGAAGGTCTATGAAGTAAAATTTAGAATTTAATTAAAATAATACATTTATGAGTGAGTTTTTTAATGAACAAAAAGAGCAATCATTAGTAAAGTCAACAATAGTTTCAAAATATTTTGATGTTTGGGCAAAAATAATAATAGGTACTCAAAAAAGAAATCCTCAACATTCTCAAAAAATTGCATATATAGACCTTTTTGCTGGTCCAGGAAGATATAAAGATGGAACTGTTTCAACTCCATATATGATTTTGTCTAATGCTGTTGAAAATCTAGACCTAAGTAACAGGTTAGTAACAGTTTTTAATGATAAGGATGAAACAAATACACAAGAATTGGAGAAAACAATTTCTGAAATTACTGGTATAGAAAATTTAAAGTATAAACCAGAGATTTGGAATCAAGAAGTTGGGGAAAAAATTGTAAAAGAATTCGAAAAAATTAGCCTTATTCCAACTTTATTTTTTGTTGATCCTTGGGGTTATAAAGGATTATCAATAAGATTAGTGAATTCGGTTCTTAAAGATTGGGGATGTGATGCGATATTTTTTTTTAATTACAATAGAATAAATATGGGTTTAAATAATTCAAAAGTAGAATCTCATATGAATGCTTTGTTTGGTGACAATAGGTGTGAGAGTTTAAGAAATAAAATAAAAAATAAAGGCGCAAATAATAGAGAATTAATTATTATTGAAGAACTTTGTCAAGCATTGAAAGAATATGGCTCAAGATATGTTTTGCCATTTAGATTTAGGAATAATAAAGGGGAGAAAACAAGTCATCATCTTATTTATGTGAGTAAAAATCCAAAAGGGTATGGTATTATGAAAGATATAATGGCAAAAGAAAGTACTAATAATAATCAAGGCGTACCAACATTTGCATATAACCCAGCAGACTTTTTGCCACAACAAACTTTACTATTTAAGTTATCTAGGCCATTAGATGATTTAAAAGATGAACTGAAAATTAAATACGCTGGTAAAAAATTAACAATGAAACAAATTTATGATGATCATAATGTAGATACTCCATATATAAGTAAAAATTATAAAGAAGCATTATTGTATTTATATGAAAATAAAGAAATTGAAGCAATTTCCAAAAAGGGAAAACCACCTAAACCAGGAACTTTTGGTGATGAAATTATTGTTACTTTTAAAAAAAATTAAATGGCCCAATCTAGTATTGAATGGACAGAAATGACGTGGAATCCAACGACTGGATGCTCCAAAATATCACCTGGATGTAAATTCTGTTATGCAGAGATTATGTCAAAAAGGTTAAAAGCAATGGGGTTGGAAAAATATAAAGATAATTTCAAAGTTAGAACACATGAAGATAGTTTGAGGGTTCCTTATACTTGGAAAAAATCAAAAGTCGTTTTTGTGAACTCTATGAGTGATTTATTTCATGAAGATATTCATTTAGAATTCATTCAAAAAGTGTTTAAGGTAATGAATGATAATCCACAACATATTTTCCAAGTATTAACTAAAAGAGCAGAAAGATTATTAGAAATACATGCAGAATTAATATGGACTCATAATATTTGGATGGGTGTTTCAGTTGAAAATTCTGAAGAAAAGCATAGAATTGATGATATTAGAAACATTAATGCAAAAGTTAAGTTTTTATCACTAGAGCCATTGCTTGCGCCTTTAGGAGAAATTGATTTAAATAATATTGATTGGGTAATTGTAGGCGGTGAAAGTGGGCATAAATCTAGACGAATGGATAAAGAATGGGTTTTGGAGATTCAAGAGCAATGCAAAGTAAACAACGTTGCTTTTTTCTTTAAGCAATGGGGAGGGAAAAATAAAAAAGCAAATGGGCGCCTATTGAATGGAAGAACATATGATGAAATGCCTAAAATTGAATTACAATATTCAATCTAAAATATCTATCGCCTTTAATATTTCTGAAAATATTAATTTTCAAAAAATAAGTATTCATAATAAATTTGTAATAAAAATCATACAATAAATAAATTTGTTTATTTATTTTAGCACCCATAATTTTTTATTAACAAGAAAAAGCATATTTAAATTATGGTATCAACATCAGAGACAGGTCATGCAAAAAACATTGCCAACTTTCAAGACCTTATTGCATTCGTTACAGGCTACGGGGCAACATACAATCCTGTAAAAAACACATTAAAAATCCCTCAACTCATTACACTTTCTACATTAGCGCAAACCAAATTAGCTGATGTACTTGCGAAAAATACTGCTTACAATAATTCCGTGAATGATAGAATAATTGCGTTCACAGGGTTAAAATCATTATCAACAAGATTGGTAAGTGCGTTAGAAACTACAAATGCACCAAAAGAAAAAATTAGCGACGCAAAAGGTTTCAATCGTAAAATGCAAGGTAGAAGATCTTCGTCAACACAATCCCCAAATGACTCAAATGCTCCGGCTCCAGCTACAATTAGTACAAGTCAGCAATCATATGATCAATTAATTCAACACTTTGCCGCATTAGTTTCTGTTTTACAATCAGAAGCTACTTATCTTCCAAATGAAAATGATTTAAAATTAACAACTTTGGCAGCCAAGCAAATCGATTTAACATCTAAAAACAATGCCGTTGCAACTGCTTATACAATAGTTAGTAATTCAAGAATACAGCGTAATAAAACATTATATGATCCTATTACGGGATTAGTAGATATTGCTGCTGAGGTAAAAAAATATGTTAAATCTGTTTACGGAACTACAAGTCCAGAATATGCACAAGTAAAAGGTATTAAATTTACAAAAGCTAGAAAATAAGCTACCTGTAGTTTAAAAATTTAACAACCCCATTTTAAATTTTATTACTCCTATTGTATTTCTTCTAATATCAATTATATTTTTTCTAATACTAATTG
>CAMLRV010000160.1 GCA_946482495.1 uncultured Flavobacteriia bacterium | reverse complement strand
AACATTGTTGGAGCAAATGAATGGTTTTGAATTAGAGTTCTTGATAAAATGGTTAAAGATTTATCGGAAAATACGGTATTTTCCCTTAAGTTAAAGAAAGATCTTCAACTTTAGACTAAGTATTTAAGCGAATCATTAATCTCAGGGTTAAGCGGTCAAAAATTAGTTTAAAATAAATTGTAATATTGTAATATAAAATATCACAGAAATGAAAATAATTAACTTACTTATAATCACTTCATTAAGCGTTATGCTATACAGTTGCGGGAACACAGAAAATTTATTTTCAATCGCTTCAAAAGACTTAAAACAAGTATACAAACCAAATGAAAATGTAAATTTAAGTATAGAAAACACCGAAAACGCAACCATTGATTCGGTAGTTTATTATTCAAATGATGTAAAATTAGGAACATCTGCCAATAACAAAACTTTAAATTTCAAATTGAACCAATTGCAATTTGGTGTTCAAGATATTAAAGCAGTCGTTTTTCATGATGGTAAGAATTCAGAATGTTTCACCTCTTTCGAAATAGTTTCAAATGTTACTCCAAAATTGTACGAAACGAAAGATTACACCATTTTAAACACCTATAATCACGATATAAACGCCTATACTCAAGGTTTAGAATTTTACAAAGGAACGTTATTAGAAGGAACGGGTCAGAATGGAGAATCGACCTTAAGAAAAACCGATTACAAAACAGGAACCGTTTCAAAATCAGTACCTTTATCTCCAGATTATTTTGGAGAAGGAATTACTGTTTTCAATGGGAAAATTTACCAATTAACGTGGAAAAACAAAATTGGTTTCATTTATAATGCCGATACTTTTGTACAGGAAAAAACTTTCGATTATTTCGCAGAAATTGAAGGTTGGGGATTAACGCATAACGACAAACATTTAATTATGAGTGATGGTACAAGTAAAATTTATTTTTTAGACCCTAATACTCAAAAAATGGTTCGTTCGATAAATGTGTATTCAGATACTAATGCTATTCCTGAACTAAACGAATTAGAATGGATTGACGGGAAAATCTGGGCAAATATCTACCAAAAAGACGCTGTGGTAATCATCAATCCAGAAAATGGTGCTGTAGAATCAGTAATCAATTTTAACGATTTAAAAACAAAAGTAAAACAACACCCAGATTTAGATGTTTTAAACGGAATTGCATACAATCCTGCAACAAAAACTGTATTTATCACTGGGAAAAATTGGGATAAAATGTTTGAAATTAAATTGAAATAATTTTTCCGAAAAAACTAGCAAAAAACTACTACTATGAAAAAAATTATCATTGCATCAGTTTTAATGATGTTTAGCATACAAATACACTCACAAAATAAAAAGAAGAAAATGAATTCTATTCAACCACCAATTGCGAAAATTGTTCCAAAAAAATTGGAAAAACATGGAGATGTAAGAACTGATAATTACTATTGGTTAAATGAAAGAGAAAATCCAGAAGTAATTGATTATCTGAATAAAGAAAACGATTTTTACAAACAATCTACAGCTCATACCAAACAATTTCAAGACGATTTGTTTTTAGAAATGAAGGCTAGAATTAAAGAAGATGATAGTTCAGTTCCTTATTTATACAACGGATATTGGTATATTACTCGTTTTGAAACTGGTAAAGATTACCCAATTTATTCAAGAAAAAAAGGAAGTTTAGATGCCAAAGAAGAAATTTTATTTGATTGTAATGAAATGGCAAAAGGTCATGCGTATTTCAATTTGAGTGGCATGAGCGTGAGCGGCGATAATAAATTAGTGGCTTTCGGATTGGATTTAGTTTCAAGAAGACAATACACAATTCAAATTAAAAACTTAGAAACAGGAGAAATCCTAGCTGATAAAATTGAAAACACAACTGGAGGTTCTTGTTGGTCAGAAGACAACAAAACACTTTTCTATACTGGGAAAGATGCACAAACACTTCGTTCTGACAAAGTTTTCAAACATAAAATTGGAACCAATTCTTCAGAGGACTTTCTAGTTTTCCATGAAAAAGACGATACATATAACACGTTTGTATACAAAGAGAAATCGAAAAAATATATCATTGTAGGTTCTGGTAGTACACTTACCACAGAATATCAAATTTTAGAAGCTACTAATCCTGATGGAAAATTTAGAGTATTCCAACCAAGAACTCGTGGTTTAGAATATTCTATTTCATTCTATAAAGATAAATTTTACATCTTAACGAATGCCGACAAAGCAACTAATTTCAAATTGATGATTACGCCTGAAAATGCGACATCTAAAGAAAATTGGACCGATTTAATTCCGCACAGAAAAGACGTGTTATTAGAAGGAATTGAAATTTTCAAGAATTATTTAGTCGTAGAAGAACGTTCGAATGGTTTAAACAAGATTCAAATTAAACCTTGGGATGGTTCTGGTGATTATTACTTACCATTTAACATTGAAACATATACGTGCTACACTACTTCAAACGTAGATTTCGATACTGATATTTTACGATATGGATATCAATCGATGGCCACTCCGTCTTCGGTGATTGATTTCAACATGAAAACCAAAGAAAAAACCATCTTAAAAGAACAAGAAGTTTTAGGTGGAAAATTCGATAAAAATAATTACACAGAAGAAAGAATTTGGGCTACAGCTACGGATGGTACTAAAATTCCAATGAGTATTGTGTATCGAAAAGGCATCAAAAAAGATGGAAAAAACCCTGTTTTACAATACGCTTATGGTTCGTACGGCTCATCAATGGATCCTTATTTTTCAAGTACTCGTTTAAGTCTATTGGATAGAGGATTTATTTATGTAATTGCTCATATTCGTGGTGGTGAAGATTTAGGTAGAGACTGGTATGAAAACGGTAAATTATTAAAAAAGAAAAATACGTTTACCGATTTTATCGATTGTAGTAAATACTTAATCGCTGAAAAATATACTTCTCCAGAGCATTTATATGCTGAAGGTGGTTCGGCTGGCGGATTATTAATGGGAGCTGTTGTGAATATGGCACCAGAATTATACAATGGTGTGATTGCACAAGTTCCATTTGTGGATGTAATTACTACCATGTTAGACGATTCTATTCCACTAACAACTGGGGAATATGACGAATGGGGAAATCCGAACGAGAAAAAATTTTATGACTATATGTTATCTTACTCTCCGTATGATCAAGTGAAAGCGCAAGCTTATCCAAATATGTATGTTTCAACTGGTTTACACGATTCACAAGTACAATATTTTGAACCAGCAAAATGGGTAGCGAAATTGAGAGTGATGAAAACAAATGACAAACAATTATTTTTAGATACGAATATGGAAGCTGGACACGGCGGTGCTTCTGGAAGATTTGAAGCTTTGAAAGAATTAGCAAAAGAATTTGCCTTCTTATTCGATTTAGAAAAAATTACAAAATAAAATGAAAAACGAAATAAACGCTTACAATTCGGTTTTAGAATTAGTTGGAAACACACCAATTATCAAATTAAATAAGATTGCCGAAGGATTAAAAGGAAATTTTTATGCGAAAGTTGAAGCTTTCAATCCAGGACATTCTGCTAAAGACCGAATTGCCTTACATATTATCAATACTGCTGAAGAAAAAGGAATTTTAAAACCAGGTGCAACTATAGTTGAAACCACTTCTGGAAACACAGGTTTTAGTTTGGCTATGATTAGTATCATCAAAGGCTACAAATGTATTTTAGCAGTGAGTGATAAATCGTCACCAGATAAAATTGACATGTTAAAAAGTATGGGTGCAAAAGTATATGTTTGCCCCGCAAGTGTAGCGGCTGATGATCCGAGAAGTTATTATGAAGTTGCCAAACGTGTTCACGAAGAAACTCCGAATTCCATTTATATCAATCAGTATTTTAACGATTTAAATATTGATGCTCATTATCACACAACTGGGAAAGAAATTTGGGAACAAACCAATGGTTTAGTGACTCACGTGGTGGTTTGTAGTGGAACGGGCGGAACCATTTCTGGAATTGGAAGATATTTAAAAGAAAAAAATCCAGCAATTAAAGTTTTGGGTGTTGATGCTTTTGGGTCGGCGTTGAAAAAGTACCATGAAACCAGAATTTTTGATGAAAAAGAAATTTACTCCTATAAAATTGAAGGTTTGGGCAAGAACTTAATTCCAACTGCAACCGATTTTGATATTATCGACCAATATGTAAAAGTAACAGATAAAGAAAGTGCCTTAGTAGCAAGAGAAATTTCAAGAACCGAAGGTTTATTTGTGGGTTATACATCTGGTGCGGCATTTCAAGCAGTAAAACAATACGCAGAATTGGGAGCATTTGACGAAAACAGCAATGTAATTGTAGTTTTTCCTGATCATGGTTCACGATATATGAGTAAAATTTATAGTGACGAATGGATGCAAGAACAAGGTTTCTTAGATTTAGAAAACATAGAAGAATCCCAAAAAATAGAGATTATAAAATAAGATAATCTTACCTTACAACAGCTAAAACCCTCATTTTAAACTAATTTGAGGGTTTTTTTGTGAGATTTCTTTACATTTATAGGCAATAGAACTTGTAAACACTTATAAGTTAGTGACAACTATTATAAATCTGTAACTATAAAAATTAGATAACAATGAAAGCAACAACATTTTTTAAAAGTCTATTTATTTTGGCTTTACTATTAATTACTTATAGCTGTCAACAGAAGAAAGTTGACACCAAAGAAGAAAGTGAAAAACTCATGCAAGCAAGTCGTGATTGGTCTGCAGCTGCAAATTCAAGAGATATTGAAAAAATCATGAATTACTGGACAGAAGATGCCATTTTATATTCTGCTGGAGAACCCGAATTAAAAGGAAAAAAAGCAATTCGAGAAATGGTTACAGCTTCAATGAAAGACTCTAATTTTAGTATTAGTTGGGAACCAATTAGCGCTGAAATTTCAGAAAGTGGCGACATGGGTTATTTATTGGAAAAATCAAAAATAATCATGAAAGATTCAGCTGGAAAGGAAAAGATTATGACTTTCAAAGGAGTTACAATTTGGAAAAAACAAAAAGACGGATCTTGGAAAAATGCTGTTGATATAATGAGTCCAGATAGCCTTAAATAAAAAGAGAGAATCAAACAAACTAATAAATCGGCTTCAACGCCGATTTTTTTATTCTAAATTAAACCTTTTCAAATACAACTTGTCCAATACTAAACTTTTAAATTTTAGATTATGAAAAAATTAGCATTGGTAATTACATTATTAATTACATTCGGAGTTCAAGCTCAAGATAGAAGAGAAAAAATGAAAAATGCTACTCCAGAAGAACGTGTTGAAATGAGAGCAGATAAAATGTCTGAGAAATTAGGTTTAGATGAAAATCAGAAAAAGAAAGTGAAAGAAATTTTCGAAGCGCAACAAAAAGAAAATAAAGCTATTAGAGAAGAAGCTAAGGCCGAAAGAGAAAAAAAGCGTGAAGAAATGAAAGAAACTTTAAAAAAGCAACATGAAGAATTAAAAACCAAACTAAAACCAGTTCTTACAGAGGAGCAATTTAAAAAATGGGAAACCATACAAAACGAAA
>CAMLRV010000159.1 GCA_946482495.1 uncultured Flavobacteriia bacterium | reverse complement strand
TCATTTTTTAATTAACAAAAATTGGCATTTGGTAGATTTACCAGGTTATGGTTATGCCAAAGTTTCTAAAACAACAAAAGCGAAATTTCAGCAATTTATTACCGACTATTTTGAAACTAGAGAGCAATTAATTTGTGCCTTTGTTTTAGTAGATATTAGACACGAACCACAAAAAATTGATACTGAATTTTTAGAATATTTAGGGGAAAGCGAAATTCCGTTTTGTATTATTTTTACAAAAGCAGATAAATTAGGTGTAACACATATTCAAAAGCACGTTTCTGCTTATAAGAAAAATTTACTAGCTAATAGTTGGGAAGAAATGCCACAATACTTTATTAGTTCAGCTGAAAGCGGATTAGGCAAAGAAGAAATATTAAATTATATAGATTCTGTAAATCAAGAATTATTTTCGGGTTCTGATTTTATGTAATGATAATTTGGACTTTATTTAATTGGCACGCAGATTTTAAGGATTTAGACGGATTAAAAAAAACTCCCAAATTGGGAGTTTTTTTTTATTTCAATAACAATGAATGTTGTGTCATAGCATCAGGCTGAGCAATTCCCATTAAATCTAAAATTGTTGGTGCTACATCACCTAAAACGCCAGATTGAATATTGATTTTATCATTATCCACTAAAATCACTGGAACTGGATTGGTTGTATGAGCCGTATTTGGTGAACCATCAGGGTTAATCATCGTTTCACAATTTCCATGATCGGCAATTACAATAGTTGTGTAATTTTTCGCTAAAGCCGTTTCGATAATTTCTTTCACACAAACATCAACCGCTTCACACGCTTTAATTGCAGCTGGCATACTTCCGGTGTGCCCTACCATATCGCCATTCGCAAAATTTAAACATACAAAATCCACTTCGCCTTTTTGCAATTCTGGGACTAAGGCATCTTTCAATTCGAAAGCACTCATTTCTGGTTGTAAATCGTAAGTGGCCACTTTTGGAGAATTTTTTAAAATGCGTGATTCACCATCAAATGGTTCTTCTCTTCCACCAGAAAAGAAAAACGTAACGTGTGGATATTTCTCCGTTTCTGCAATTCGGATTTGTTTTTTTCCAGCTTTTGAAATCACTTCACCCAACGTTTCCGTAATATTATCTTTATCATAAATCACATGAACATTTTCGTAGGTATCGTCGTAATTAGTAAGCGTCACATAATATAGAGGTAGTTTATGCATGTTTTGCTCATGGAAATCGGTTTGAGAAAGCGCTTCTGTTAATTCTCGTCCTCTATCTGTACGGAAATTAAAGAAAATCACCACATCATCTTCTTGAATGGTCTGTGCATTTTCAGCTAATAAAGGTTTGATAAATTCATCTGTAACATCATTATCATAACTTTTTTGAATGCTTCCTACTAAATCCGTTGTTTTTTCTCCGATTCCATTTACAATTAAATCATACGCCAATTTAATTCGTTCCCAACGTTTATCTCTATCCATCGCATAATATCTACCCACAACAGAAGCTAATTTTGCATTCGTATTGATTAGAAAATCTTGTAAATCTAGAATGTATTTTTTACCTGATTTCGGATCCACATCACGACCATCGGTAAAAGCGTGAACAAACATATTTGAAACACCATTTTCATGAGCTGCTTCAATTAATCCGCGTAAATGTGAAGTATGAGAATGTACACCACCATCAGAAACTAAGCCTAAAAAGTGCACATTTTTGTTATTCGCTTTAGCATAATTGAAAGCATCAATTAATGGTTTTTCGTTTTTTAAGGTATGGTTTTGAACGGCTAAATTAATTTTAGCTAAATCTTGATATACAATTCGGCCTGCACCTAAATTCATGTGGCCCACTTCCGAATTTCCCATTTGTCCTTCAGGCAAACCTACATGAAGTCCGTCTGTGCGCAATTCGGCATTAGGATAATTTTTATATAGTGAATCTATAAAAGGTGTATTGGCGTTGTCAATAGCGGATACTTTCGGGTCTGGCGAATGTCCCCAACCATCCAAAATCATTAAAATTACTTTTTTGCTCATTGTGTATTATTTAAGCCACGAATTTACAAAAAAATTACCTTATGATTTAAACACGTTTTTGGCTTGATTATAATCGATAAAATAACGCAAACTAATAGAAAAAGTATGGTTTAATTGTTCGTGATTGAAAACTTGTTTTGCTTGGTAACTGATATCTTTATCAATACTACGTTGGAAAATTCCGGCGTTACTTCTATATAAAACCGACATTTGACTTCCTGGCGCAAACCACCAACTGTAAGATAAATCGAAGTTTAATGCATTGAAGTTGGAATTTTTATTTATGTTATACGCATACTCTGCTACCTTCCCATTTTCTAATAAACGGTAGGTACTTTTATTTTCTGCGAATGACCAATAATGACGGAAATTCAATTTAAAATTCATTCTTGAATTGATAGAATATTTTCCTTCTAAACCGTTTTCAATGGTTTGTTTGTTTCTTCTTGCGTATACAATTTCCCCGTTAGAATCGATTCCAATCCAACCCAAATCGTTTTTCTCCACATTATAATTTACATTATATACCATCATTAATTTATTGCTAAAGCGATATCTTGGACTCACATTTAAACCTGAAAACCACCATCCTTTTTGTTCTGCAAAACCATAATTAGAACTCACATCAAAAGCGAATTTATTATTATAATTTGTAGAAATCCATGCCGATGAATTATAATATTTCGGATAAACCGTATATCTTCCAGCAACTCTCGAATCGTAATAGTCATACACATCAAATAATCTTCCAGATAAATTAAATCCGGCTGCGTGATTTTTCTTTGTAGTTAAATTCATGTTGAAATTTACACTTTGTTCTTGCAAATAGTTGGAATCATTATTAAACTGAAAAAACGAATTTAAACCCATTCTGAAACCATTTAATTTTTTGGTTGGATTTAAAGTTCTATAATTAATGTTTCCGCTTAATGTATGATAGTTAGTTTGAAAATTAACTCCTAAATCGTTGTTATCAAAATCTTTAGAAATATATTCACCACTAACAGAATATCTATAATTTCCTGAAGTTTCTCCTAAATATAAATAACTTGAAACCCCATTTTTCTTTTCTAAACTTAAATTATCGTTTACATAACTATATCTAAAAGCTCCGCTAGCATTGTAAGTATTCTTTTTTGTATTTAAATCGAAAGCTGTTGCTGTTACATTCGCATCTCTAAAATCACCATCTCTTGTTACATTAGTATTGATTAAAGAAACCGATGAATTTCCATTGAAACGTTGATCAAAAACCATCACATTATAATTAGCTAATGGCTCTACAGTTTCAATTCTTTCATTACCAGTTACTACATCACGAATAACTACATCCGTTTTTTTAGTTACTGAATTTAGAAATCCGATACCTAAACCATCTTTTGTTCTTCCTGAAACTTTAACCGCATTAAGTAAATCTACTGTGTTTGGATATTCAATTACTTCTTCATCTGCGGTGGTAGCAGGATAAGTACTTGGTCCTTGACCGATTCTTCTCGAATAGAAAAGATCACCTTTATTAAATAAATCAGTTCCTTCAGTGAAAAAAGGTCGGTTTTCGTTAAATATTTGTTCGAACGGACCAAGATTTAAAATTTTGTTATCAAATTTTGTTTGACCAAAATCGGGAATCAAAACCATGTCCAAAGTAAAAGCATCGGTTAATCCGTATTTTAAATCTAATCCACCTTTAATTGTTCCGAAAGATTTTTCTTCTCCTAAACTATTTAAATAAAAAGAAGAATATGGAATTAGAAACAAACGAGTTGGTGTATCAATTTTTTCAATTCCTTCTAAAACTCCAGCTTGTTGTGTAAACGAACCTTTTTTATTGTCTACTGGATTCCAAGTAAATTTTTGACGTAAACGACGTACTTCTCTGAAAAACTGAATTCCCCAAGTTTGTTTATCTTCTTTTGAGAAACGCAAAGCGGCATAAGGAATTTTCATTTCCACTTGCCAGCCTTCATTGGTGATTTTTGATTGACAATGCCAAATCGCATCCCAAGAAAAATCTTCACCTTGATTACTAGTACGAATACAATCTGCTTGTCCGCTAGATGCATTAACGAAAAAGCTATATTCTTGTTGCCCATCATTAAAACCATTAATAAAAACTCCGAAGAAATCAGCGGCACCAAAATCGTCACGTTCAGAAAGTTCTCTTAAAATTTTATCGGGTTCATTGTCATATAAAATCGCACCTATATATACAGCGTCATTATCGTATAACACTTTAACTTCTGTTCTTAATTCCTTTTTTTCAGGTTTTCCATTATCTGGATCAAACATGATAAAATCTTTTGCAACTGGAACATTTTGCCAATCAGCTTCATTTAAATCACCATCAACCTTAATTGACGAATTAGATTTAATTGCATTTATTTTCTTTTTCACATTTTCAATTTCAACTGTGTTTTCTTGTGCAATTGAAAACTGAGAAACAAACACGAGGCCGCTAACTAATTTAATTAAATTCATAGAATATTATGTTATACAATAAAGACGGTTAGTAGCTTTGTAACTTGTTTTGTTTCTAAAAATAATGTTAAATTTTAAAATCCAATAAATTATCACAAAAACATCGTAATGTGTTGTAAATCTGAAGATTAGCTATTTTAAAGAGTTTTTAGTGTAAGAAAAATCGACGAAATGCAAAATAATCGACGAAATGCAAAAAATAATCGTTAAAAAACATCATTTTATTTTTTTTATTCGAAATAACTTTTATATTTGCGACATCAACACAACAAATTAAGATTAAGATTAACAATGAGTTACAAGTTTTTACCCCTAGTTTTTTTAGGATTTATTTTAAATTTTTCGAATAACCAAAAAGTATCAAAAAGCAACTATAAATCTGAAAATACAAAAACTGAAGCAACAATAGCAGCGAATAAAATATTAAGTTTTGAAGAAAAAACTGAAATTTTATATAATGAAATTGAAAAAGGAGCATACTCTTTACCAAATTTAGAAGCATTTAGCAAAGCTTTTGAAGGTTACACTTCATTAGATAATTTAGGAAAAGTAAAAAATCATTTTTTAACGATTGTTGATTTTACTTTCTCATCTACAAAAGAAAGAATGTGGGTAATAGATATGGAATGTAAAAAAGTAGTTTTCCAAACTTTGGTTTCTCACGGAATGAATTCTGGAACAGAATACGCTAAATCTTTTTCAAACGAAAACGAATCTTTCAAAAGCAGTTTAGGATTTTTTATCACAGGAGAAACTTACAATGGAAAACACGGACTTTCATTAAAATTAGACGGTCAAGAATACGGTTTAAATGACAAAGCAAGAGAAAGATCTGTTGTAGTTCATGGTGCGGAATATGTTTCTAAAAAAACGGCTAACAAATTAGGTTACATTGGAAGAAGTCAGGGTTGTCCTGCTGTTTCACCAGAAGTAGCTCCGAAATTAATTGAAACAATTAAAAACAAATCGGTTTTATTTATTTACCATCCATCAAGAACATATGCAAACAAATCGAAATTAGTGTCCTAATTTCAACTTATCATATAACGTTTTATCTATATTATAGATATCATCTCTAAATTGCAACCCCTTTTTATCCGACCAACTTGTCCAATACAGTTGGTGGATATAAATGGGTTGTTTTACTTTAATATAATACGTTTCGTTTTTTTCAATT
>CAMLRV010000158.1 GCA_946482495.1 uncultured Flavobacteriia bacterium | reverse complement strand
AAACCTTATAATTACCATTTTCTAATACATTAAAACCAATTGGAACCTCATCATTAATATTAAAATTTCCACGACCTTGAATTACTAACGCTTCATCATTTAAAACCGAATAGATATTTGTTTTATTTAATTCTAGTATTTTACCATCAATATTTTGATCAAAATTTAATGAAGAGTTTTCCGTATAACCAATTAAGATTTGATTAAATGGCATAGCGTCAGAAGTAAGGTTCAACCAAAATCTGTTCACTTCTTCCTCATTATTTTTAAAGAATTGCGTATTACTATCTGTTTTTCTTCTTGTTGAATTATTCAAATTGAAATTACCACCAGTGGTTGTTCGAACGAAAAACCCTTGACCATTACCAATTTTCCCATTAGGAATATTTCCGCCAGCAACAGCCGCAGTTCCTCCTAAAGTGGTATATGAAGCATAATTTGTTTGCGCTACATAAGCGCCATTTTGAGGAACATTATGTGTCCAAAAATATAATGTTCCTACAGACGGATTCGTTGTCAACACATCATTCCCATTTATCGGAGAAGGATATGGATTTCCAACTAAATTATAACCAATTCCAATTGGTAATGAAATTGGTCCATTATTAGGAACCCCAGTAAATTGTCCGTTAAAAACTGTTGGTGTTGCCACTGGCCAAGTATTTGAAGAGCGAATCATATAACCTTTACCTAAAGCAAAATTATTAGTTGGTACAATGGTTTGATACGCTGTTGCTGTAGTAGTTCCTGTATATAAATATTCATAGAAACGATTAGACAATGTGTTTGGAGAAAAAGCTTGTAGCTGTTGTCCTGTTACTGGAGAAGTCCAAGCCGTGTAATCTAAACGTATCATTGGAGCAGAATTCGTTTTCACAATTATATTTCCAACATTAGCTACATCTTTAATTTGCAAAATGGCCGCTTTGTTTTCAACAATTAGTGTAGAACCATTATCCACTTGAATTATACCATTTACTTGTAAGTTAGTACCGGTTTGAATAGTTACAACTGCATTATTAGTAACCAAAACGTTACACGCATTCATATCTGAACTCATAGTATAATTTCCAGAAAACACAACAGCGCTGTCATTTGGCAAACCATTAGACCAGGATGTTCCGTTCCAAGTTGTAGTTTTAATTTCAAAAATTGCATTTAGAAGTTGCGTATAATACACGCCATTTTTTTTAGCTGATAATGCAATCGTATATTGTCCGATTGGTAATCCGCTTACATTAATAGGAGTTCCAGTGAAAGTATACACATTTGATCCTCTTTGAATAGTCCAAGTCAATTCATCAACAGCACTACCCATATAAGTCAACTGAAATGGTGTATTTTCGCAATAACCAGCATTATTTTGAATGGTTAAACTTGGAGATGCGCTATCTGCAATTTGCACTAAATAATCTTCTACTTCTCCAAGAGTTGTTCCGCAAGCAGTGCTATAATCACCCCAATATCCTAAACGTACTCTCATTCGTACATTTCCTGTAACAGCATCAAATGGAACTGTAAAATTTCCAGTACCTAAATTTCCAGTATCTAAATCTGATACCACTTTCTCAGAATTAGCAAATACACCATCGTTATTATAATCAATCCAAACTAAAAAATCATTTGAACCCCAACTTGTATTAAAATTACCAGTAGCTGTATATACATTTCCCTTATTTAACAAAATTGGATTACTCGAATAATACGTATAAGCATTATAAGCATTAGTTGTATTCGTCATATTAGCACAAGAAAAGCTATTAATTCTCAAGCTTCCACTAGCATTTTCACCACTAGCTGTGCAATAATCGTATGGCTTAACTTCATACATAAACTTAAACGTTTCTGAAGTATCATTATTAGAACCTGTAGCAATGACTTTAAAATACACTTTTGTTCCTATAGGAAAATCAGGAATTGGAGTATTTGATTTCCAAGTAGTTCCAGTAACCAAATACATTGGAATTACATTTGTAGTATTAAAATTAGGATTATCAATTGCCCAAGCTACTTTTACATTTGATAAAACACCAGCATAATTTATAGTGGATGTAACGTATTGTGCCACTCCAATTTTAGGAGAGTCAAAAGTTACGGGTGAAGTAATTTCAGTTTTAACAATTTCAGGATAATTTTCTTTTCCTTGGAGTTTTGCTTCCCAAACTCCTCTACCCCATGTGGCAGCTTTAATTGTATTCGCCCCAAAATTTATTTCTAATTCTTCCACAGCAACGTTGGGTAAATTAGCATTGTATAATGTCCAAGAAGTACCTGCAAGTGTTTTTTTATATACGCCAATTTCGGTTCCAACATAAATAGTTGCATCTGTAGAATTTTCTATAACAACAGTTCTTACTGGCATATTACCTAAATTGTAGGTTATATTTTGCCAAGTTGCTCCTGCATCATTAGTAATAAATACTTTTTGATTGTTATTTTGCCAATCTGCATAGGTTACAATAATTCTATTATCATTATTTGGATCAAAGGCAATATCGTTAATCCATAAATTTGGCAAAGTTCCTCTAATTGATGTAAAACTCACTCCTGCATCGTTAGATATTTCAATATTTTCGTCACTACAAACAACCAACCTATTACTATTATTAAAAGCTATTGCAGCATTTTCAATATTTTCATTCGCAAAAGTTGTTGGAGCTGCTAAAGTGGTCCAATTGCTTCCAAAATCGGTACTTTTAAACACATTCTTTCCAAATGAGTAAACAGTCATTTGATTATTTGTATCATAAATTATTGGTGCTGTCCATGAAGCATTTCCTGAACCAGATTGTGGTTGACTACAACCTGAATTTGAGATTCCTCCATCAAAAGTTCTTCTTCTGCCTCCATATTGTAAACTTCCAATCATCCAATCGTCATTTAATGGATGAATTAACCCTTCCATTCCGTCGGCACCGTAGAATTCTACCCAACCATTCTCCGTTTTAATTATTGTTCCATTATCTTGCGCACCACATATAAATCTTTCGTTATTTGATTGTGAAACGCCAAGATTATAATTTTCTCGTAAACAAGTATCTGAATTTAATCGTACCCATGTTAAACCATTATCTGCAGATTTACTTAAAAAACCATCAGTACAAGCATAATATACCCCATTTACACAAGTCAAATAATCACAATCTGCGTGTACATATACCTGACTATTATTGAATCTGGTTTGATTGTCCCCAGCACCATGTTGAGCGCTTCCTAATGACCACCATGTGGCTTGTGTAAAAGTAGCTCCACTATCTGAACTTCTATATAAATCCATATATCCACAAACTATTTTTGTTGGATCGGTATCGTTCGGAACTCCATACCAAAGACTCACTCCAGCTGGAGCTGGACTTACAATTGTAGTAAAGTTTGCACCTGTATCTATAGAATTCCAAATACCATTATCGGAAGTTAGATAAATACATTCAGGACATGTTGGCGAAACAGAAATGTTAATTTCAGCATTTGAATTCCCTGCAACATCAGCTAATCCTGTATAACTTACCCCTAGATTAGTAGATTTGTAAATTTTATTTTTATTCGTTCCCCAATAATAATTTTCGTAAACGTATATGATATTTGGGTTTGTAGGATGAAACTCAATATCTTTAACATCCCAAGAATTATTTAACCTTGTCCAAGTTGCTAAATCGTCTGTAGATCTGAAAATGCCTCTATCCGTTCCCACAAAAACCATATTAGCCACTGTGGGATGGTATTTTATCATGTTAATTTTAAAATTAGAACCTAAACCTCCAAAGCCTAATGTACTTGGCTTAAAATTAGTTTGTTGAAAAGTAGCACCACCATCATTGGAGCGATAAATTCCAAAACTATGACCTGTATCGGACATACGTACATTAATCAGAACAGAATTAAAATTAGTTGGTTTTGCAGCAATAGCATTCACTCCTGAAGCCGGTAAAAAATCTGTATTTTGAATCCAAGTAGTTCCCTCGTTGTTTGTACGCCAAAGCCCACCACTTCTAGATCCCATATAAATTTGTTGTGCATTAGCTCTATTGACTTCAACATATTCCATCCTTCCTAATCCGGGAGCATAATGCCCTGTTATAGCTCCAATTAGTGATGGGCCTTTTAAAGTCCAGTCTAAAGTTGCTGCTGTAGATTTTTGACTTTGACTTTCTTTTTTTAATCTTTCAAATTCTTTGAATGGTAAATAGTGATCAATCATTCTATTTCCAGAAGGAAAATATTTAGCTTCGTTATCGTATTTCCAACGCAAAAAAGGCTTATAACCTGTTCCTTTTTTGTCTTTATCAATAGTACGAAAATAGGCTTCAGCAGAATCACAAACGGTATAAAAATTAATGGACATATCGTCCATCATAGTTTTATACGATTTTTCCTTAGGCTTTTTTAGATCGGAGTTTTGTACTTGTCCGCTACAGAATATAACGGATAGTAATAATAGTAGTGTGTAGTTTTTGTTCATTGTATTTGATTTAGTAGGTTGAACAAATATAAAAAAAACAACTACAAATTTACAAAATACTTAAAATCAAATAATTACACTACGTAATGAATTTTTAATTATTAATAAAACTACTTTTATTAATTTATTTAAAAAAAAATATTACTAAAACCGCAAAACATAGATAAAAAATAATCACTTTTTTGAATTGAATTGGTAGGACAAACATAAAACACAATTCATTTATGGAATTATTTTTTTACAACCTTATAAATATCACTTTTTATTTGAATAAAATAAACACCAGCTGCATAAACTGACAAGTTAATTTCAAATTCATTATTAGTCTTTTGAAAAGTAGAAATTTGTTGTCCTATTGCATTAAAAACTGAACCATTAAAGAAAGAATCACTTTGAATGTGTATCACCGAATCGGTGATAGTTGGGTAAATTTTAATTTCGTTAGCTGCAAAACCGTCTGAATTCAAAACGGTAATATTTACAATTCGAGTAAAAACTTCAGAACAACCGTTTTTAGTTACGGTTAACGTGATGGTTTTAGTTCCTAAACTCGAATAAAAATGTTGTGGATTTACATCAGTTGACGTTGTTCCATCACCAAAATCCCAAAGCAGAGAAGTATAGTTTGTAGAGAGATTGGTAAAGTTCACCATATTATCTGTTTGAGACATTGAGAATTCGGAATGCAAATTATAGGTATTAATCCGCCAAGCTGGTTTATTATTTAAAACATTATTATCAGCAATTCCTTGAAAATATGTTGCATTAGAAGGAGTTACACCGCCATTAAAAGCAACACCAGAAACAGGTTCTTGAAAAATAGTACAAAACATGGCACAGGCCACTAAATAAGAACCATTTAAATTTGGATGTACATCTCCATAGGAATTATGAAGCAATAAATCTTGTTGAGCTGAATAATGATTTCGAGCACACTCTCCTGCAGCTACAAGTGGAATTTGCATACCGTCTGCTAACTTTGTTATAGAATCTTTAATTCTAGTTTGAGTAGTAAAATAATTATTATATGTAGTTTCCGAAGCAACACCATTAGAAATTTCGTATAAAAAAATTTTCGAACAAGGACTATATTTTTTTATAGAATCTTTCATTTGATTTCCTCTAGACACAGTTGTATTTACAGGCCAAGAAGCTCCGCCAGATTCAGATGTTCCAGGTTGTAAAACCACAACATCCCAAACATTATTTTGAAAAAGATTGTAAACGTTATTGTCTACATGATGATTCACGAAACCTGTTCCGCCAGGAGCATAATAATCAACATCAA
>CAMLRV010000157.1 GCA_946482495.1 uncultured Flavobacteriia bacterium | reverse complement strand
AGGAAATTAGCAGGAGAAAGATATAAGAAATTGCCAATTATAGCATTAACAGCAATTTCATTAAATGAAAACAGAGAAATGTTATTGGCTTTCGGAATGAATGACGTGGTAACTAAACCATTTAGCCCAGACCATTTCTACAATGTAATTAGCTCTTATTTTAAAGCTTAATCACTTTCAAAATTAAGGATTGAAATTCGTTTTCAGAGCTTAAAAACTTAGATTTTATTGGCAAATAATATAGTTTATCCGCATTAATTTTTCCGTTTAAACGAACAAAATCTTTTTCAGTTGTAACTATAATTTTTTCTTGAGTAAGTATATTCAATTCTGAAATTTCTTGTTCTGAAAAATTATGATGGTCCGAATAAATCATCACCTTATCTTTTCCAGAATTTAAGTAATCAATAAAATATTTTGGCTTGGCAATTCCAGCCACAATTACTTTTTCTTGTAAAATTATTTCTTCAACTTGAATAGCATTTCCTGAACCAACAACTTCATTGTCATAATCAATTGATGTTAAGAAAACGGGAACTTCCACATTCAATTTTCGTTTTACTTTTTCTTGTTCCGAATCAGAAATTGAAGTTGGACATTTGGTAACAATTACCAAATCGGCACGTTTTTTACCCATTGATGGCTCACGTAAATTCCCAAAAGGTAAAATATAATCATCCGAAAACAACTCATCATATGCCGTCAATAAAATATAGAAACTTGCTTTTACTTTTCTATGTTGAAAAGCATCATCTAATAAAATCACATCAGGATTTATGGTTTGAATTAAATTTTCAATTCCTGTTCGTCTGTCTTCACAAACAGCTACAGAAACATCGGGAAATTTTGTATGAATTTGAAAAGATTCGTCACCTAATTCTGATGCGGAAATTGATTCATTTGCCAACACAAAACCTTTTGTACTTCTTTTATAACCTCGACTTAAAACCGCAACTTTATAATCCTTTTTCAATAATCGAATTAAATACTCAGTATGTGGCGTTTTTCCAGTTCCACCAACACTTAAATTCCCAATAGCAATTATGGGTAAATTATAGCTTTTACTTTTAAAGAAATTAATGTCATAAAACCAATTTCTGATATAAGTCACCAACCAATATATAAATCCGACCGGAAAAAGTATTTTTCTTAATAAATTCATATGTAGTTAATTATTATTTTATATTTGTCATATGTTATAGCCTTTTTATTAATAGGTGTTTATCTCAACAATTTTATTTTCATTTGTTTTCGATGATTTTCAATTGCAAGCAAACGCTTCTTTTTGTGGCTATTTCATAGTACGAAAATAAGTTTTTTTATCTTTGAAACTATAAAATTATAAAAAACTC
Organism: uncultured Flavobacteriia bacterium; assembly: GCA_946482495.1. Next base: position 4,405 of record CAMLRV010000157.1, on the reverse strand, counting down.
ATGCAATTATCTGAAATAACCAAACATTTGGAGCAATTGGCGCCATTAGCATATGCAGAAGATTTTGACAATGTTGGACTTTTGGTAAGTCATCATAACGATATTACTGGAATTTTAGTTTGCCATGATGCTTTAGAAGAAGTTATCGATGAAGCTATTGCTAAAAATTGCAATTTGATAGTTTGCTTCCATCCTATTTTATTTTCCGGATTAAAAAAAATTACAGGAAAAAATTATGTAGAAAGAGCAATCATTAAAGCAATTAAAAATGATATTGCTATTTATTCGGTTCATACAGCGTTAGATAATCATCAAAATGGAGTAAATAAAATTTTCTGTGATGCGTTAGGATTAACAAACACAAAGGTTTTAATTCCGAAGCAAAATTTCATTCATAAATTGGTTACGTATACCAAACCAGAAAATGTTAACCAACTGAAAGAAGCTTTATTTGAAGCCGGAGCAGGAAATATAGGAAATTACGAAAATTGCAGCTTTATTTCTTCTGGAATTGGTTCATACAAAGGAAATGAAAACAGCAATCCGGTAGTTGGTAAAAAAAATATATTGCAAAAAGAAGCCGAAATTAAGATAGAAGTTACATTTGAAAAACATCATCAAAGTAAAATTTTAAAAGCACTTTTTACCCATCATTTGTATGAAGAAGTGGCTTACGAAATTTATAAAACGGAAAACGAGCATCAAAATATAGGTTTAGGAATGATTGGCGAATTAAAAAACTCAATGCAACCATCTGCTTTTTTACAATTTGTGAAAGATAAAATGGAATGTGGCGGTATACGTCATAGTCAATTTTTAAATACTGATATTAAGAAAGTTGCCGTTTTAGGCGGAAGTGGAAGTTTTGCCATAAAAAATGCAATTTCGGCCGGAGCTGATGCTTTTTTAACAGCTGATTTGAAATACCATCAGTTTTACGAAGCAGAAAACAAGCTACTTTTAGCAGATATTGGTCATTTTGAAAGTGAAAGATATACAAAAAACTATATTGTTGCCTTTCTTAAAGAAAAAATTACTAATTTTGCAATCATTTTATCAGAATTAAATACAAATCCGGTTAAATATTTTTAACAATATGGCAAATACAAAAGAACTAAGCGTAGAAGAAAAATTAAGAGCAGTTTATGCTTTACAATTAATTGATTCTAAAATTGACGAAATCAGAAACGTAAGAGGTGAATTACCTTTAGAAGTTGAGGATTTAGAAGATGAAGTGGCAGGATTATCTAAACGTTTAGAAAAATTAAACGAAGATTTAAACGTTATTGATCATCAAGCAAAAGAAAAGAAAAACAGTATTGATGACTTTAAAGCATCGATAAAAAAATATAGTGAGCAACAAAAAAATGTGCGTAATAATAGAGAATTCAACTCTTTATCTAAAGAAATTGAGTTTCAAGAATTAGAAATTCAATTAGCTGAGAAGCACATTAAAGAAATGAAAGTTACTTTAGAAAACAAAAAAGAAATTGTTAATCAAACTAAAGAAAAATTAGACAGCAAACAAAATCACTTAAAACATAAAAAAGCAGAATTAAGTGATATTATGGCTGAAACTGAAAAAGACGAAAATTTCTTAATTGAGAAATCTGGAGAATTTAGAGGTAAAATTGAAGAAAGATTATTAAATGCTTACGATAGAATTAGAGGAAGCGTTAGAAATGGTTTAGCTGTAGTTTCTATTGAACGTGGTGCTTCTGCTGGTTCTTTCTTTACTATTCCACCACAAACTCAAATGGAAATTGCTGGTAGAAAGAAAATCTTAACAGACGAACACAGTGGACGTATTTTAGTAGACAGTGTTTTAGCTGACGAAGAAAGAGAAAAAATGGAGAAAATTTTCGCCAAAATGTAATATCAAAAATCCCGTCTCGTTCACAAAACGATACGGGATTTTTTTATTTTATTAAGCCCTTCAAGAGTTTTGAATTCTTGAAGGGTTTTTATTTTTGAATTTTGAAACTCTAAACTAATAGACTACCTTTGCAACATGGAAGAACAATTAGTACGCATCAATAAATATTTATCTGAATCAGGATTTTGTTCTCGTAGAGAAGCCGACCGATTATTGGAAGAAGGTCGAATTACGATTAATGGAAAAACTCCCGAATTAGGAACAAAAGTAGCACCTGGTGACGAAGTTCGCGTAAATGGTAAATTAGTTACTAATGCGAATAAAAAACCTATTTATTTATCTTTCCATAAACCCGCAGGAATTGAATGTACTACTAATTTAGACATCAAAGATAATATTGTTGACTATATCAATTATCCAGAACGCATTTTCCCAATTGGAAGATTAGACAAAGCCAGCGAAGGATTGATTTTTATGACTAACGATGGTGATATTGTAAACAAAATTTTACGTGCGAGAAACAACCACGAAAAAGAATACATTGTTACAGTTGACAAGCCAATTACTGATACTTTCATCAAACAAATGAGTAATGGTTTGCCAATTTTAGAAACGATTACTAAGAAATGTAAAGTAGAAAAAGTGAGTCAATTTGTATTCAAAATCGTTTTAACTCAAGGTTTAAATAGACAAATTCGTAGAATGTGTGAATATTTAGATTACGAAGTAACCGCATTAAAAAGAATCCGAATTATCAATATTACTTTGGATTTACCCGTTGGAAAATATCGCCCTTTAACGGAAAAAGAAATTCTTGAATTGAATACACTTATTGAGCCTTCAAGCAAAACAGAAGAAGCTAGTATTTTACGCGATAAGAAAACCAATTTCGGAAACAGAAATTACGATAAGAGAAATAGATAGTCTTTGGGCGTTTCCTCGTTGCACAACTGTTCATTTCAAATCACCTTAAGCGCTTCAACGAGGTCGTTTCTTCTGCTATATCTCCAATTATCAAAAACTACAAATAAATTTTTGTTTTTGCATATCGGAGGATGCCGCTTCAACCACTAACGCAAATTCGTTTTCATTAGAATAGTAGTTCCATTTGATAATCATCCATTACATAATCATTTCCAATATCTATTACTTCTTCTTTTGTGACAATAAAACCTAGTTTTTCATAAAAGAATTTAGCTTTATTGTATTTATTTACATTTAGAAATACACCTTTTTGATTGTTGTTTTTAGCGATTTTTATCACCTCATCAATCATAAATTTCCCAAAACCTTTACCTTGAGTTTCAGGTAAAAGATAAATTTTATGAATTTTCAACAAACCTGATTCTTTACAATTAAATTCATAAGCGATAAATCCAACAACATTATTATCGTCCAATAACAATTCGAAAATCTGACCAACATCCATTTGATTACTTAAATTTTCAAGGGAATAAAAATTATCCAACATGTAATTTAATTGGGCTGCAGACAAAATTTCACCATAAGCATTTGGCCAAATTTCATAAGCTAATTCTCTTATAATATTTAGTTTTCCTTTTTCTATTTGTTCTAGCTTCAACATTTCATTTTGTTTATTCACTATCAAAAGTAACAAAAAATGGGCTAACCAAAAGGCTAGCCCATTTTAAAATTTATGACTTAGTTAAAATTATTTTTTAACAATTTTAATTTCAGCTTGTTTATTATCTTCTGATTGTAATTTCACAATGTACATTGCAGACGATAAATCTCTTAAATTAATTTCTACCATTTCAGTATTAGGTTGAATTGCTTTTACCATTCTTCCAGATAAATCGAAGATTTGAATACTTGTGATATTTTTGTTATATCTCACATTAAACATTTCAACTACAGGGTTTGGATAGTAGCTTAATTCATTAATATCAAAACTTTGAGTTCCTAATACCACAGTAACTGTAACAGCCAATGTAGTACTTCTACAAGATCCGATATTTGTTACTCCATAGTATGTATTCCCATCTACTAAAACAGTACCAGCTGGTAATGCATTAACATTTCCTGCAGCATCTGCAGAAGACGCAAACCAAGTTACTGTTCCATTTGAACTAACCACGATATCTTCAATTGTAACATCAGTAGCAATTCCTCCAGTAATAACTTGAGTTGTAGCTCCAGAAATTGTTGCAACAGTAATTGTTAAGTTTAACGTTTCAGTATGACAACCCACTACATTAGTATACGTACCAGATGAAGTATAAGTTGTTCCGTTTACTGACCAAGTATAACTATCACAAGCTGATGTAGTTGTAGAGTTTGATGTACTTGGAGTAATTGTTAAGTTTAATGTTTCCGTATGACAACCCACTACATTAGTATACGTACCAGATGAAGTATAAGTTGTTCCGTTTACTGACCAAGTATAACTATCACAAGCAGATGTAGTTGTAGAGTTTGATGTACTTGGTGTAATTGTTAAGTTTAACGTTTCCGTATGACAACCCACTACATTAGTATACGTACCAGATGAAGTATAAGTTGTTCCGT
>CAMLRV010000156.1 GCA_946482495.1 uncultured Flavobacteriia bacterium | reverse complement strand
AACCCAGGACCCCTACATTAAAAGTGTAATGCTCTACCAGCTGAGCTACCGAGTCGGTAGCAATGAAGTTATAATTTTTTTATATTTTGAAATATTTTGTGACCCGGCTGGGATTCGAACCCAGGACCCCTACATTAAAAGTGTAATGCTCTACCAGCTGAGCTACCGAGTCTAAAACTATTTCCTCATTGCGGGTGCAAATATAAGATGATTTATTTATTTAGCAATAGCTTTTTTATAATAATTTTATATTTTTTATAAATTTATTTATAACACCTTAATTCATAAGTGGTTGTTGATTGTTCGGTTTTTTTAATAATTAAAATTTCATTAATTTATTATACTTTTATGCCATAAAATATTCACAAAAACATGAAAATTATTCTAATTGGGTATATGGCATCTGGGAAATCTACTATTGGAAAATTAATTTCTGATGCATTGCATATTCCATTTTATGATTTAGATCAATTAATTGAAAATAATTTGAGTTTAAAAGTTAGTGAAATTTTTGAACAAAAAGGGGAATTGTTTTTTAGAAAAAAAGAAAAAGAAATCTTAATTGATTTTTTAAACACTTCTGAGAATTATGTTTTAGCATTAGGTGGAGGCACGCCTTGTTATTATGATAATTTCGAATTGTATCAAAATTCGGAAATTCATTCAATATATTTAAAAGCTTCGGTTTCTACTTTGTTAAATCGTTTAGAAAAACAGAAAGCAACTAGACCAATAGTTTCTCAATTTAATAATGAAGAGCTACAGGATTTTGTTGCTAAGCATTTGTTTGAGCGCAATTACTTTTATCATCAAGTTGAAACGGTTATTTCGATTGATAATAAAAATGAACAAGAAATAGTTACTGAAATTGTATCTAAATTAGCTTAAATACACATAAGAATTATTGTCTTCAAAAACTACTTGAACATGTTCTTGTAAAGAAGTTGATAAAGATAAGCCTTTAAAATCTGCTTTTACTGGATATTTTTTATGATTTCTATCAATCAATACAGCTGTTTTAAATTTAGTCAAAGGAACATTTAGAAAATGTTTAATCGCATAAATTAATGTGGCTCCTGAATTCAAAACATCATCCACTAAAACTAAATTTTTATTGGCATATACATCTGAATTTATTGAGGTTGTTACTGGTTCAGATGGATTTTGTTTATTTATTTTAACTTCACAAATAGTGATTTTAATATCGCTTATGATTTCCAATTGTTTGGCAATTTTTTGAGCAAATGTGAATCCGCTATTAGAAATTCCGGCAATTACTAATTCTGAATCGTTAGCAAACGTTTCATAAATTTGATAAGCAATACGTTTGGTTTTGTGTTCTATTTCGGTATGAGTTAAAATAATATGTTGCATGGTTTATTTTTTTTCAAATGTAAAAAACAATTCTCTATCTTCACGAGGTTTTATCGAATTATATGCAGGTTCTAATGTTTTGATTGTAAACTTTTTCGAAAATAAATTCAAATACTCTTTTTTGCTGCCACCAAAAGGCGGTCCTTCTTCGGTTAATGGGAAGTCGAATAATAATCCAGCAATTTTACCATTTACAGATAATAAATCATACATTTTTAAAACATAATTTTCTCTAAGAGCAGGATCTAAAGCACAAAAGAAAGTCTGCTCAATGATTAAATCATAAGTTTCAGAATGAAGGAAAAAATCATCTTGAATAATGTGTTTTTCTAATGCTTTGTTTCTCTTTAGGATAGCATCAATTGGTTGTTGTGCAAAATCAATTACAAAAACATTATAAAAACCTTTTTCAATTAAATAATCTAATTCATAAGCATTTCCTGCTCCTGGAATTAGAATCTTAATTTCTTTATTTTCTAATTGATCAATATATTCTTTCAATGGTGTGGAAACATATCCAATGTCCCATTTAGCTGAATCGTTAATGTATCTGTTTTCCCAATATTCTTTATTCAAATTCCTCATCGTACTCGTCTGTGTAATCTGCAATATCTCTTCTGTCTTTTTTAGTTGGTCTTCCTTCGCCTTTAGCTCTATAATGCTCTTTGGCTAATTTTATCATCTCCAAATGTTCAAAAGCTTCTGGTGGAGTTTCGTCTTTTCGATATAAATCGACTATTTTCGCAGCAACTCTACTAGGTGGAATATCTAAAACTTTAATAATATAGTTGATTTGATCTCTTCTTAAAGTAATAGTGTCTTGTGGGAATATATCTCTTGAAGCTTTAGCTTTCACGTTATTTACTGATACTTGTCCTTTTTTTATGGCTTCCGCTGCCAGACCTCTTGTTTTAAAATATCTTATGCACCATAAATATTTATCTATTCTCATAAAATTCAAAAATCAGTGTTAATATTTGTACAAAAATAAATGAAAATCGTATCTTGCGTGCACTTTTTTAAATTAAAATATTACAAAATGAAATTATCATTGAGATTATTACTTTTATTACCTTTTATATTCATTATGGCTGGATGTCCATCTGATGATACATTTACAGCACCTGAAGATAGACCTTATGCTGAAGTTTATGCTGAGGATATTGCTGAAATTGAAGATTTTATGGATTCCCACTTCATGACAGTAGACGCAGATTATAATGTTACATTTACTGAAATTACTGGGAGTACCCCAGGTACACCAATTTCTTCTCATCCAGATTTAGCATTCAAAACCATAACAAAAGGTGGAGTAGATCATAAATTATATTACATTAAATTAAGAGAAGGTGTAGGGTCAAATCCTACAAGATTAGATTCAGTATTTTCTGCATATAAAGGTTTTAAATCTGATTTAACAAGTTTTGATGAAGCTTCAAATCCAATTTGGTTCCAATTAGAAGAAGTAATCCAAGGTTGGCAAGAAATTTTCCCTGAATTTAAATCTGGAACTTCTGTAACGGATACGAATACAGGTATTACAACTTATAGCGATTTTGGAGCAGGTGTGATGTTTGTACCTTCTGCTTTAGCATATTATAGTCAATCTGCTGGAACTACAGTGCCAGGATATACACCATTAATTTTTAGTTTCAAATTAATGAATATGAGATATAAAGACCATGATGGAGATAAAATCTTTTCAAAAGACGAATATGGCGGACCAACTTCCGGAACAGCCATGGATTCTGATGGAGATGGAAAACCTGATTATGGTGATTTTGATGATGACAATGATGGCTTGTTAACTAAAAATGAAATTAAAAAACCTGTAGTCACTCCAGGTGTACATCCAGGTTGGTATGCATTTGATGCTGTAGAGCTAAATTGTTCCTTTGGAAATGGTAAGAAAAAATATTTGAATCCAAGTACAAGTTGTAATTAACACAAAATCCTGCTTTAAGCAGGATTTTTTTGTTTGTAATACTAATAAGGAAGCTTTATCTTTGTAGAAAAAAGAAACAAACATGACAAACTTACAATCTATTATAGAGGCGGCATGGGATAATCGTGCATTATTACAAGAAGAAACTACACAAAACGCTATTAGAGAAGTTGTTGAATTATTAGACAATGGAAAGCTTAGGGTTGCTGAACCAATTGCTAACGGTTGGCAAGTGAACGAATGGGTTAAAAAAGCAGTAGTAATGTATTTCCCAATTCAAAAAATGGAAACGTTAGAAGCTGGTATTTTCGAATATCATGATAAAATTCCATTGAAACGTAACTTTGCTGATAGAGGAATTAGAGTAGTGCCAAATGCTGTAGCGCGTCATGGAGCTTATATTTCATCAGGTGTAATTTTAATGCCTTCTTATGTAAATATTGGAGCGTATGTGGATGAAGGAACTATGGTAGATACTTGGGCTACTGTTGGTAGTTGTGCTCAAATTGGAAAACATGTACATTTAAGTGGTGGAGTTGGTATTGGTGGTGTATTAGAACCTTTACAAGCCGCACCAGTAATTATTGAAGACGGAGCTTTTATTGGTTCTCGTTGTATAGTAGTGGAAGGTGTTCGTGTGGAAAAAGAAGCGGTTTTAGGAGCTAATGTTTGTTTAACTGGTTCAACTAAAATTATTGATGTTACTGGTGATGAGCCAATTGAATATAAAGGTGTTGTGCCAGCACGTTCAGTGGTAATTCCTGGAACCTATACTAAAAAATTCCCAGCAGGTGATTATCAAGTGCCATGTGCCTTAATTATTGGACAGAGAAAACCATCTACAGATTTAAAAACATCGTTAAATGATGCTTTAAGAGAATATAACGTAGCTGTATAATGAATATTGGATTTGAAGCAAAAAGAGTTTTTCATAATAAAACAGGATTAGGTAATTATAGTCGAGATTTAGTTCGAGTATTAGCTACTTATTTTCCTAAGAATAATTATTTTTTATATAATCCTAAAGAATATAAAAAAGCTCTTTTTGTTTCAAATAACACCAATGTTTTTGAAAAAAAACCAGTTTCTAAATTCAATCAAAAGTTCGCCACACTTTGGCGTCAAAAAGCCGTTGTAAAAGATTTATCAAAAGATAATATTTCCATTTATCACGGACTTTCTGGTGAGTTACCTATAGGTTTACAAAAAAAAGGGATTAAATCGGTTGTTACTATTCACGATTTAATTTTCGTTCGTTACCCAAATTTATACTCTTTTTTCGATAGAAAAATTCATTTCTATAAGTTTAAAAAAGCTGCTGAAAGGGCTAATTTAATTATTGCCATCAGCGAACAAACTAAAAAGGATATTGTTTCTTATTTGCATATCAATCCGAATAAAATTAAAGTGATTTATCAAGGTTGTCAAGATGTTTTTAAAAAGAAATATTCTGATGAGGATAAGCTACTCGTTTCTAAGAAATATAATTTGCCGAACACTTTTGTTTTAAATGTTGGTACTATTGAAGAAAGAAAAAACGCTTTAACAATTGTGAAAGCGATTAAAAGGTTAGATATTGATTTGGTTTTAATTGGAAAAGAAACAGATTATACTCAAAAAATTCATCAATATATTGCTGAAAATAAGTTGGAAAAACGTGTTCATTTCTTAAAATGTTTAACCAGCGAGGAATTAGCAATTATTTATCAATTAGCAGTTGTTTTCGTATATCCATCTATTTTTGAAGGTTTTGGAATTCCAATTATTGAAGCATTGTATTCTGAAACTCCAGTTATCACAAATAAAACAGGTGTTTTTTCTGAAGCTGCTGGGCCAAATTCTCTATATATTGAGCCTTTTGATGATAAAGATTTAGCTCATAAAATAACTTCAATTTTAAATGATTCTGAACTTGCTTCTAAAATGAAACAAGAAGGTTTGAAATTTGCCCAAAGATTTAACGATGATGTTATTGCTGCAGATGTTATGAATTGCTATCAGCAAGTTCTTTCAACTTAGCATATTTCAGATAGTTACAAAATGCAGAGAACATACTCCAAGTGAAACCTGCATATCCATTCATGAAATTTCTTTGAAAAATATAATAGCGTATAAAATCAAAAGGGAATTTTATCACCAATTTCAATATACTACTTTTTTTGTTTTTTTCATGAAGTAATTCGCCACTTAAAAGAGCATATTTAATTTGTTTTTGAATGGCTGTTGAAATATCAAAAACGGTATAATGCAACATCTCATTTTTTAAATTTCCAATTTTTCCTTTAATTTCTAAAGTTTCGTGAACTTTATTAGGTGTAAAACCTCCAAAATTTTTGTTTAATAAGCGTAAAATTGGACGTTTGTTTTCAGCACCGTAATTGAAAACTTTATTTAAGAAAACATGTGTTCTAGGAATATTGTAGGCTTGATAATCTAAGGAAAAATC
>CAMLRV010000155.1 GCA_946482495.1 uncultured Flavobacteriia bacterium | reverse complement strand
AGTGGATAATTTCGGAGATATTTCTACGTTATTAAATCCGGAAATTGTGGAAAAAATTTCAAATGAGAAATTATAGTCAATCTCATAAAAATAATTTTAAAAGAGGTACAATTTTTGTGTCTCTTTTTTTATAAAATTTATCTAGATGAAATTATCATTATTTGCTTTGTTATTTGTTTTTGTTTCTTGCTCTAAAGAGAAAGTTTATGAACCTGAAAAAGAAAAAAGAATCGTCGGAATTCAGCCCTATGGATCGTTCTCAAAAGAAGACGCCAAATTAATTTCATTTGTAATTGATAGTTTTTACAAATTAGAAACTAAAATTTTACCTTCAAAAGTATTACCAAAAATAGCCTTTACAAATATTAAATCGCCTCGTTATCGAGCGGATAGTATTATTAAAATTCAAAACCAAAACCTTCCAAAAAACGTATATTATGTTTTAGGGTTAACTAATGAAGATATATGTGTTGATAAATTTGATAAAGATGGGAAAATCTTAGAGCCAAAATGGAAGTATCGCGATTTTGGAATCATGGGTTTAGCGTATAAGCCAGGAAAAAGTGCTTTAGTATCTAAATTTAGAATCAAAAGTCGCAATCATAAAAAAGAAATGTTACGCCTAAGAAAAGTAGCTATTCACGAGTTTGGACATAATTTAGGATTACATCATTGTCCTGATAAAAAATGTGTTATGACAAGCGCTGCAGAGAAATTAGCAACGATTGATAATGAAAAACTAGCTTTGTGCGATAAATGCAAGAAAATAATTAACTACAAATATTAAAAATAGTAAGATATTTATGTTAATAGTATTTATAAATATTTATTTTTGCATAACAACCGCAAGCATTAAACAATAATTTAATATGAATTTTACATCGGTAAAACAGACTCTTTTCGAATTACAACATTTATTAAATCAGATTTCTGAAGATGATTATTCAAAACCAATTGAGTATTTAAGTAATGCTTCAATAGGTGAGCATACACGTCATATTATTGAGTTGTTTCAATGTGCAATCAATTCGTATGAAGTTGGTGAATTAAATTACGACAACCGAAATAGAAATATTTTAATTCAAACCAATCCTTCTTTTGCAATTGAAAAAATCGATGCTATTTGCAAAGAAATTGAAAAAGAAAACAAAGATTTAATCTTAGAAAGCGTCTTTTTTGATGAAGTTTCCAGAATTAATACTAACTATTTTAGAGAAGTCATCTATAATTTAGAACATTGTATTCATCATCAAGCTTTAATTAAAGTAGCAGTTTTTCAATTTGAATACCTTACTGTTAATGAAAATTTTGGCGTAGCACCATCAACTATCGTTTTTAGAAACCAATGTGCACAGTAAGTTTTGTTTATGCTAACAATTCCTTTCTATTAACTTCAAATAGAGATGAAAAAGTTACGCGACCTTCTGCTATCGAGCCAAAAATTTATCAAGTTAATACTAAGAAAATAATTTATCCAAAAGACTCCAAAGCAGGTGGAACTTGGTTTGTTGTAGATGAATTTGGAAACGCCATCATTCTTTTAAATGGTGGAAAATTTAAGCATATTGCCAAAGAAAAATACAGATTAAGTCGCGGAATAATTGTTTTAGAATTGATTGGTTCTGATTCAATTGTTTCAACTTGGAATAGTATTGATTTAACTGATATTGAACCTTTTACTTTAGTAGTTCTAGAAAATAAAAAACCATATCAATTGCAGTGGAGCGGTGAAGAAAAATCTACAGTTGCATTAGATGTGAATCAAACTTATATTTGGTCTTCATCCACTTTATATTCACCAGAAATTCAACAGCAACGCGCCGATTGGTTTGCAGAATACATGAATGATAATAAAGATATTTCTGCAGAAACCATGCAGTTCTTTCATAAAAATACTCAGGCTAAAGATGCTAAAAATGGCTTAATTATCAATCGAGATAATTTGTATAAAACACTAAGTGTAACACAAACTATTATTACTGAAACATCAGTGTTTGTTAATCATTCCGATTTAATTCAGGATAAAGAATATTCTATCACTTTCTAATGAGATTGTTTTTACATAAAGTCCTAAATTGGGAATATTGGCCATTCGGAATTGTGTATTTCCCTATTTTTTTCTTGTGGGCATTTTATGCGATTAAGGCAAAAACGATTTTTTTCTTTAATTCTGCTAATCCAAAAATTAAAAATGGCGGATTTATGAATGAAAGTAAAATTGAAATTTACGATCAAATTCCGCAACAATATTACCCGAAAACCTTATTCATAAAGGCAAATACAAGTGTTGATGCTGTTCTAAAGAAGCTAGAAACATCACAGCAAAGTTTTCCATTGATTCTAAAACCAGATATGGGTTTACGTGGAAATGCCGTGAAAAAAATTGCTAATATTGACGAGTTAAAAGAATACCATTCTAAAGCAGATTTTGATTTCTTAATTCAAGATGTAATTCCATTTGAGAATGAAGTGGGTATTTTTTATGTGAAATTACCCGGTGAAACTACAGGTAAAATCACAGGAATTGTTTCTAAAGAATATTTGATTGTTGAAGGTGATGGGAAAAGTACAATTGAAGAATTAATTAAGAAAACTCCAAGGTTTGAATTACAGTTAAAATCTTTAAAGAAAGAGTATAAAGAAGAATTACTTAAAGTTTTACTTCAATCAGAAAAAGTAAATCTTGTGCCTTATGGAAACCATGCTCGTGGTGCTAAGTTTATCGATTCGAGTCATTTAATTTCTGAAAAACTAACTAATGTTATTGAAAATATTAGTGCAGCTATTCCAGAGTTTTATTTCGGAAGATTCGATATCATGTATAACACTTTCGAAGAATTAGAAAATGGTGAGAATTTTTCCATTGTAGAGTTAAATGGAAGTGGGAGCGAACCCACTCATATTTACGATCCAAAACATTCCATCTTTTTTGCTTGGAAAGAATTAGCTAGACATATTGGTTATATGTACCAAATTGGGAAATATAATAATGATAGAGGCTTTAAATTCTTAGATCATAAAGAAGGTATGAAAGAATATCGTGAGCATAACGAATGTTTAAGTAAAATTGTAACTATTTAATTTTGCAAATTTTAAAAAACATATTAGTAGGTTTTTCAATTAGCTTCATTGGTTCAATTCCTTTGGGATATCTTAATTTAATTGGTTATCAGATTTATTCTACTTCTAATTTTAATGAACTAAATCTATATTTATTTGGTGTTTTATGTATTGAAGCGATTGTGATTTATACTACTCTAAAATTATCTTCCAAAGTTACGATGAATCCAAAATGGAAAAATTATATTTCTATTTTTTCATTTGTGTTTTTACTAGCAATTACTTTGCTAACGTATAATTCGACTTCAAATAATGGAAATTCGTTAGAAAAATATAATGCCTATTTGACTTATTCTGCATTGGTATCTGGAATAATTTTAAGCTCAATAAATGTCGCACAAGTGCCATTTTGGATGAGTTGGAACTTATATTTAACTAATGAAAATTATATTATTTCTTCAGGAAAAAAAGGACTTTTGTATGTTTTTGGAACTGTTTTAGGAACATATTTCGGAATGCTAGCCATTATTTTTTCAATTGAAACAGCTAAAAATAATGATTATATTTCCCCAACCTTTTTCTCTAAACACATTTGGGTAATTTTCTTCATATTGGCAATTTTTCAATTATTTCAAATTTTTAGAAATTATTCAAAATCAAAATAACTTTTTTTAATAAATGTTTAGCATGATTTCTAATCGTAAATGCTTAATTTTAGGTAAAATAAGTCTTGCGGTTAAATTGTATAATAAAATCCATTTTTAAAAATAATACGTATATTAAAGAGTGTTATTAATTAAAAGAATATATTTAAATTTTACATTTATGAAAAAGATTCTTGCCCTCCATATACTATTGTTTGCAATTACTTCATGTGAAAAAGAAGGTGAATTTACTCAAACTAATAATCAAACAATTAATTTAAACACGGCAGTTTTGTTAAAAACAGGTCAGTTTACAACAACTTCAGGTATTTCAGGTTCTGGAAGTGTGAAAATCTATTCTGAAAATAATCAACGTAAATTGGTATTAGAGAATTACACTATTGAAAACGGTCCAGATTTAAAAGTCTATCTTTCCACAACTGAAGCACCAGAAACGTTTGTGAATTTAGGAAATTTAAATCCAGAAACCACTTATACAATTCCTAACTCAATTGATTTAAATGTTTATAAATATGTTTTGATTCATTGTCAGCAATTCAATCATTTATATGCAATTGCTCTTTTAAATTGATTAAAATGAAAAAGATATTATTTATTTTAATCATTTTTGTAAGTTGCAACAGTTTTAGTCAAGGTTGTAGCGATGCAGGAATTTGTTCTGTTGGAAACGGTTTTTCTTCCGTAATTGATTCAATAAAAAATCAAATAGAAGTAGGTAACGTTTTAGGAAAAGGATTGGAAGATGTTACCTATATTTCACCTTATATTTCTTATACAAGAGTAATTAGTAACCATTTTTCATTAACCACAAAAATTACATATTCTCAAGCAACGGGAAGTTTTGGAACCCGAGGAAATATTGGAGATGCCTTTCTAATTGGAAATTATAAATTTTTAGAGAAAAACGACAAGCAATGGAGTGCACTTTTGGGAATTAAAATTCCGTTTACAGGAAGTAATGACAAAATCAATAATTTTTCTATCCCGATGGATTATCAGTCAAGCTTAGGTACGTACGATTTATTTTTAGGTGCAGATTTCAAATATAAAAAATGGAATTTTAATTCAACAATTCAAATTCCAATAATCAATTCTAATGCTAATTCATATTTTGATGAATATTCTGGATCTAATGATTTTCCAACCACAAATTTATTTGAGAGAAAATCGGATATTTTGTTTAGAAGTATGTATACAATTAAATCTAAAAGTAAAAGATTTACTTATAAACCAAATTTTCTGTTCATTTACCATCTAGGTAATGATACTTATGAAGATATTTTTGGAAACCGGCAAGAAATTAATAATTCAGAAGGGATAACCATTAATGCAAATTTAATTTCGAACTATAAAATTAATGATATGAATAGTATAGAACTATCAATTGCTTTTCCTCTCCTTTATAGAGAAATTAGGCCAGATGGATTAACAAGATCAATTACTTTAGGAATCAATTATAAATATTCATTTTAAAAAAACAATGCCATGAAATTTAAATTATCAATACTTGTGTTTTTCGTAGTATTTAACGTATTTTCCCAAAATCAATCGAAAAGAACCACAGAATTCAATTTAGAAAAGAAGCTTGCAATACAAGGCTATGATCCTGTTGGTTATTTTAAACAAAATAAGGCATTGAAGGGGAAAAAGGAAATTTCTGCAACCTATGAGGGTGTGGTTTATTACTTTTCAACAATTGAAAATAAAAACTTATTTGTAAAAACGCCAGCAAAATATGAACCTCAGTATGGTGGTTGGTGTGCTTATGCCATGGGAAATTCAGGAGAAAAAGTTGAAATTGATCCAGAAACTTTTAAAATTATTGACGGAAAATTATATTTATTTTACAACGCTTATTTTAATAATACTTTAAAAACTTGGAATAAAAACGAAGCAGCTTTAAAAGCTAAAGCAGATGTAAATTGGAAAAAAATATTTAAATAATATGAAGAAAGCTATCTTTTTGACTTTTAAAATAATTGTTGCGGTTATTTTATTACAAACCTTATATTTCAAATTTTCTGGAAGTACAGAATCAGTTTATATTTTTCAAAAATTAGGA
>CAMLRV010000154.1 GCA_946482495.1 uncultured Flavobacteriia bacterium | reverse complement strand
GATAATACGACTAATAATTGCTTCATTTTTATTTTATAATTTGTTATACTGAACTATTCAGTTTTTTATTTTTATCGGTTGCAAATGTATTAATTTTTTTATATTAATAAAATCATATTAACTTGGTATTAAGATAAAAAATCCGCATATTTTACTATGCGGATGAGATTTATAATGCTAATGGTTTTATATCACCTGTAGCTGTTATAATGTAATACCTATTGTTTCTAATTATAGTGTTTTTTGGTAATTGATCTTCTTTTAATTTAATTCTAATTGTTAAATCATAAAATATTTGAATTGTCGGTTCAGTAATATCTGCATTAACAACAAAAGTGTGTGATTTTGCCAATGCCGCATCGTAGAATTGAGTGGTGTTTTTTCTAATATTATTCACTTGACTATTTGGTGAGAAATTCGTGGCAGCCTGGCTATATGCTGTATAAGCCTTGTAACTTTCCATTGGATATAAAGTGGTGTAACCTTCTACTAAAGTTTTTTCTTTTTTAAATAAATCAGTGTTCATAATTGCCGAATAATTTGTCAGCATTTGCTTGTATTCTTCAGAAGCTTTTAATTGTAATACATCTCTAATATGATCTAAATTACTCGTTACATAATCTACTTTTGCTAAGTCATAAATTTCTTGTTTGGCACAAACATTCATAATTTTGTTTAAATCGTTTGTGTTTTTAAACTTAATGATTAGATTTTTTTTCAATTCAAATCCGCTTGGTTTTTCATTGTAGGTTTTCGGATTAAAAATTTTCTTTGTTATTTCATAATCATACATTGGAATAAAGGATATCATATCAGTAATGACTTCAATTTCTGCATTAAAATTTTTCAATTCATTCATTACTGCATTTAATCGGCTGTCCATTAAATCAGTAACTTCTTCCGCTGTATTTCCAACCTGCAAAACGCTAAAAACGGCTTTCTGACAACTCGCTTTTTCGTTGTAAATACCTTTAATTGTAATTACCATTTCATTATCATTACTGTACGAAGTTTGAATAGTTGGTACATCTCTGTTATGGTATTGATTTTGATAATTGTAATTCCCACTGGCTTCTTTTTGTAAAGCATCTGCACTGTTTACATTTCCAGAATGTTGTGCGAATAAAGTAGAACTTACTAATAATAATACTGCTAAAATTGTGTTTTTTGATTTCATAATATCTTGTTTTTAAAGTTTAACAAGGCAAACTTATAACGTCACTAAAACTTTTATTTGGTAAAACCGCTGTGTACTGATTGTAAAGTATTTTCAGTACATTTACAGCAGTTTTACAGTACTATAAAATTGAAGAAATACTACTTTTGAACATCGATTTATGACAGAATTAGAAATTTTTTACCAACTTAAAAAACGCGTTTTGGAGCAATACCAAATCAGCTATCCTTATTTTAACGGAAGTTGGAAAAGTTTCAGTTCTCAGGATATTTTGAATTTAATTGATGATGTTCAACAAAAAACAAAACAATCGGTTAGTGAAAAATGGATTTACACGCATTTAAAACCAGAAACCAACGAAAAATTACCACGAAAAGATATGTTAGATATTTTAAGTGTGTATGTTGGAAAGTCGGGTTGGGATGAATTTAAGTTTGTTGATGTAGTTGCTAGTAATGAAAAAGATGTCAGGCCGAGTGGAGTTAAAGCCATTAAAAGAAAATCAAAAATTGGAATTTGGTTTTTAATTTTTGGAATTTTAGTTGTTGGATTAATGGTTTGGAAATTCTTTCCGAAAGAAAATCAGAAAATAGAATTGCAAAATAGTTTTACTAAAGATTCTGTGTCGAAAGAAGACGTGAAAGCTTTTGTGGTAGAAGATTCTGTAGAAAAACCAATCGATTTGAAATCGGAAAATTTGAATTTAGAAAAAGGTACGAAAGTTGTTATTAAAAGTCCGTTATATATACAAAAGGAAATTACCATTTTAGCAAATGAACCTGTTTCTAGAATTGAATTGAATCCGAATGATTATGCCATGATGTTGAAAGCGTTTATGAAAAGTGACATCAAAGATTGGCAAACGAGAAAAGAACAATTAAATAAAATTTTGTCTGATAATTTGGAAGTCATGGTGATGTTGCAAAATGATTTAGGCGCAGAATATTTCAATAAAACTGAATTCTCACAAAAGGTTATAATTCCGTCTCCTTCTCTAAAAAAAATGAAGATTGTAGAATTAAAACAAGAAAAAGACAATAAAATATCGTTTTTACGATTAACTGAAGAATAAAATGAAGAAGCTAATTTACATAGTATTGTTTTTTCCAATTTTTGTGATGGGGCAAAGTTCAGGACAAACCACTTCTCAGAAAGAAAGCACGTCTGCTACTCATGAAAAAGTACAAATTGATAAAACTGCGGGTTTCATATGGAATAATTTTAGTAAGTCAGCAATAAAAGCCTATGAAAATAGAGCAATTGATAAATTAAATGAATTTTATAGTTATTTGATTTTGTTGCAAGATGCTAGTAGTTCCGATTTGCAAAACGAATTAAAGCAAAATATCAAGGAACTATTGGTTGATGAAAATTTAAGTTTTCAAAATATTATCGATTTTCAGAACAAAAAATATACGATTGATGAAATTTTGATGCAAGTTGTCGATAAGAAACTCAAATTTACCATGCCAATTATCAATCAGAATCCTTACATGAATCATAACGATTTCGAGTTTACTTTAACATTAAAAGTAGAGTTGAATAATGTATCGAAACAACTCAATTTAACTCAAAAAGTATTTTTGTTTGCTGCAATTAAGAAATTCGGCGACACTCAAAAAGAAGTTTGGGAATTAAAAGTAGGAGGATTTTGATGTATCATCGTAACAATTTTTTTAAACATACTTTTTGTTTATTTCAACAAGTTGATTTATCTGTTTTAAACAATTTAAAACTGAGTTATAAAAGTAATTCAGGTAGTGAATATTATTTTACTGAAATTGGTGTATATAGAAAATCGAACCATTGGGGAAGAGCTGCAAATTGTCGTTGGCGATTGATTTCAAATTCGGAATATAAAAATCAGACCGAAATTATCGGATTTGCCAATTGGACCGATTTTTATTCAAATAATGAAACAGAGAAATTGTTTTATATCGAAATTCAAAATGAGGAAGTACATTTCAATCATAAAAATAATCCAAATTACAACAATCAAATTGTAAGAAATGCTTCAGAAACTGCGAAAAGAATTAAAGAGATAAAAGGCGTTTTGCAAAGCGATTCTTGGGCAAAATATCTGAATTTAGACGATTTTGATGCGAAAAGAAGTAAAATACTATCAGAATTGGTTAATACCAACGAAACTTTCGTAAATTTGAAAGCGAAATTAAAGTAAAAGATAATGGGAAGAAATAATAAAGTAAATCAAGATAAACACAAAAAGCAGATTGATAATCATTTGAAGAAAATTCAAAAAACCAAAGAAACTTCAGCTGCTAAAAAAGCTTCAATTTTGGAGCAATATAAAAAATCTTTAAAAAAAGATCAATAACATACAATTTACGATTTGAGATTTATGCATTTTGATATCTTAAATATTCTATGTCAACTTATGTGTGCTTAATCAAAGCGAAGTCTCAAATCTATCAGGTTAAAAAAAATCTACATTTTTAAGTATTTATAGAAAAAATTACTTGAATTATAGGGTTTTTTAAATTCCCAAATCCAAATTCGTGCATCGTAAATAAAAATTGTTATATTTGGGTAAACCAGTTTTTATTTATGACTACTACTTTAAATTTTAGACAAAGAATTTTTCAACACTTAGATGGTTTAGTTACTGCACCAGTTGTTTATTCACTTCATCAAAAAGGAGTTTTACAATACTTACTAGAACATAAAGAAGCTTCTTTATCTCAATTAACTTCCGAATTTAAAGCAAATGAGGGATATTTAAATATTGCTTTGCGTGTTTTAGCTTCTCAAAGTATGTTAAATTATTCCTTAAATAATGCTACGAATTCTGTTATTGTTAGTACGAATTCAAAATCAGTTCCAGCTTTTTCATTAGCACCAGTTTACGAGGAAGTAATTGATGTTTTAAAAGAAAAAGATTGGTTTACTTCAATTCAAATTCAAAATGAATCGTATCACGATTTAAATATGTTATTTGAATGGTATAAGAATAATTGTCATATCGAATTATCAGATAATGAAGAAGTCAGAGAAATTCAAGAACAAATTATAGGGCATATTGAAGGCTACTTAGTGGCGCCAATAATTGTAAGTTTAGGAATGACTGGTATGTTTCATAAATATTTCATGGAAACATCATTTAGTCCTGAAGAATTTCACAAACACCCAGAAGTGTTCAAAATTATTTTAGATTTCTTCACACATTTAGGATGGTTTACTCGTAAAAAAGATAATTATCAGTTTACCGAATTAGGATTGTCGTTTGCGAAACGCGCTTCAGCTTATGGTGTAACGGTTTCATATTTACCAACATTTAAAAATATCGATTCCTTATTATTTGGAAATCCGAATTTACTACGTGAAACTTCTGTAAATGAAGATGAAATTCATGTGAACCGAGAAATGAATGTTTGGGGAAGTGGTGGTGCTCATACGACGTATTTCAAAGTAATTGACGAAATTATTATTGAGCTTTTTAATAAACCAATTAACGAACAACCTAAAGGAATTTTAGATATGGGTTGTGGAAATGGAGCATTTTTACAACATATTTTTGAAGTAATTGAACGTCAAACCATCCGTGGGAAAATGTTAGATGATTATCCTTTGTTTTTGGTTGGAGCCGATTATAATCAGGCCGCGTTGAAAGTTACAAGAGCGAATTTAATCAAATCAGATATTTGGGCAAAAGTAATTTGGGGCGATATCGGAAATCCAGAATTATTAGCTTCTGATTTACAAGAGAATTATAATATAGATTTAAAAGATTTATTAAATGTAAGAACATTTCTAGATCATAATCGCATTTGGGAAAAACCACAAAATCCTAAAAAAGATAGAATTAGTACATCTTCAGGAGCATTTGCACATCGTGGTGTTTGGATTAAAAATAATGAAGTGGAAGATAATTTATTTGAGCATTTGCAAAAATGGTCGAAATATGTGCATAAATTTGGTTTACTAATTATCGAATTGCACACTATTCCGCCTGAAATAACTGCAAATCATTTAGGATTTACTGCTGCAACGGCATATGATGCAACGCATGGTTTTTCAGATCAATATATTGTAGAAATTGATGTATTGAATAAAATTGCTGCTGAAGTTGGTTTATTTCCAGATCCACAATATTTTAAAAAATTTCCAAATACCGATTATGCTACAGTGAGTATTAATTTACTAAGAGGCTAACTATAAAAGATGATTTCAGAACAAATATTAAATTTAAAGCCAAAAGTTCAAAACATTATTGATTTGATAGTAAAGAAAGATTGGGTAAATGCCAGTATATGTTTACATAAAGTGAATAACGAAGTCGATGATTTAATTGATTCTGTAGTGCTTGATGAACATTTAATCGAATTAAGTAAATATCAAGTTCTGCTAAAACAATTAACTCAAAAAATTCAAAATGATAAAGTCTGAACCTTGCCCTTGTGGTAGTGAATTAAATTTGGAGCATTGCTGTTATCCATTTATTTATGATGGAGTAGTAGTGCCAACAGCAGAAAAATTAATGCGTTCTCGGTTTACGGCCTATTGTTTGCATAATGCGGAATATTTGTATAACACTACACATGTTACACAAAAAAAATATACTAATAAATCAGATATTTTGACTTGGGCGAAGCAAAATACTTGGCTAAAATTAGAAATT
>CAMLRV010000153.1 GCA_946482495.1 uncultured Flavobacteriia bacterium | reverse complement strand
TACCATTTAATTTAATCACAATTGGACATTTTTTAGGTTTGATAAATGATGTTATACCAGTCCAATCTGTAGCTTCAACGATTTCAATTTTTTTATTTTCGTATAAAGAATTGATAATTTTTTCAATTTTTTTTCTGGTGAAAAACCAAGACAATCCTTTAATTTTTATATTTTTTATTTGATGAACTTCAACTTTAAAGTCTGAAAAAATTGCATCTTGTTTCTGACCATATACTAGAATTATCACTTCATGACCTAAGGCTGTAAGCGCATGAGCCAAATTTTTAATACTAGTACCTAAACCGCCAGAATTACCAGTTTTTTCATGTGGATATTCTGGTGTAAGAAAGCCAATTTTCATATTCTATATTAAGTTTATATGTTCCTTTACCATTTTATCAATCGTAAAATTAGTTGAAATTAAAGTTCTAGTATTTTCTCTAATGGTTAATTTGCCTTCATAAACCTTTTGAATGATTTCCTTTAAAGCTATAACATCTTTTGGTTTATAAATATAACCATTTGTATTATTCTGTATTGCCTCTTCATTTCCGCCAACCGATGTGGTAATTACAGGAACATTCGCGCTTAAACTTTCCAAAATAGACAAACTAAAACATTCCATGTGAGTAGGTTGCAATAAATAATCGTATTTAAAATAAATATCATACAAATTATTTACACTGCCTTTAAAATCGAAGTTAGTTTTCAAATTATATTTCGAAATTAGTGCTTCTAAATGTATTTTATAATCACCTTTTCCGTAAATATCAATCTTAATTAGATTTTTAATTTCGCTTGGTAAAAGATGTATTGCTTCAATTAAATCCTGAATTCCTTTAGATTCTCGCAAATGACACGCTACTAAAAATGTTGGATGAATTGTTGCTCTATTTTCTCTGACTTTATATTGTTGGAATTCGATTCCGTTATACACTACAATTGTTTTCTTACTTAAATGATTTCCAAAGTCTAATAAAATATTCTTTCTTGTATAATCGGACACACCTACAAACAAATCGGTATAAGAAGCAAACAATAATCCTTTTATTCTTTTTTCGATTTTCTTTTTTAGAGGATAACCTCCAATTGGTCTTGGATTATGATCAATTGCAATGAATTTGGTTTTAGAATTTAATTGCTTCACTTTCTTAGAGAATGACGTACACAATTCTAAAAAATGCGTAATCACTACATCGTATTTTTCCGTTTGATTTTCCGAAAAATGAATGAATTTATTTTCTAAGGATTGATTTTTATCTGGACAAATAATATGCAATTCCGAATAACTTCCATGATTAGAAACATTTGGAAAAAACCAATCAATTTGATAGTTCAATTGTTTGCATGCAGCATTAAATAGCCAAAAAAATCTATCCATACCACCTACTCTTTCAGGCAGTAATTCATAATTACAAATGACAGCTATTTTTTGCATCTAATTTATTTTTGACAATACATTTACAATATTAGAACTAGTACCCAATAAAGGTTTTCCAATTTGCAATTGTATCATATCTTTTTGTTCTTGCAGTTTTAATTCTGGACTTTGAAGATAACCATTAATGGCTTCAAGTAATTCATTTTCGTTTTTAGCAATCCAAACGGCATTTCCATCAATTACCTTTTTAATATGTGCATAATTGAAAAAACGCTGGTCATTTTTCAAACCATTTTCACCATTTCCAAAAACGGTATTAATAACTGGTTTTTGAAACAACATATTATCTAAACTCATAGTAGACAACATATTTACACTAATATCTGTAAATTCTAATAAGGCTCGTAAATTTTTCACATCATTTACTGAAGGAATACGTTGCGACCAATTTTCTTGATGATTGGAACGTGCTTGAAACCAATCTGGGTAATTCCATATGATAAATGGATATTTATCCGCTAATGATTTGAAACGAGCTGGTTCTTCTGCTGGTGAAGTTCGTACCAACAAATTAACATCTTCACAAAATTTATTTTCGACAATTCCTTTAGCAATCGCTTCAATATAAGTTGGATCATTGGGACTCGTTGAAACATCTCCACAACTAAAAAAGACCGTTTTTTTTGCTAAATCAATATTAAAATTTTTGGCAAATTCTTCTTTAGTTGATTGGTATCTTTCTAATACATAAGGTTCAAATTGAGGTGTTCCAACAATATGTACATTTTCTTCTTTGATGCTTTTATAGAAATGCAATAATTCTGATTTCATTAATTGACTCCACACTAAAAAGCTATCAAAATTTCCAGCCATTCTTCCTTTAGAAGCCAGGTTATCCCAACTAAAAATGAAAGCCGAAGTTCTAATTTTCAATTTTTCTGCAGCTAAAATTAATGGTGCTATATAAGGTGGACGTTGGTGTGTAAAAAACAATAAATCGATGTTATTATCGATTAATAATTTTTCATATTCTTTTGTAATTGGATGATTTGCAAAAGTATTTTGTTGCAAACTATTAAGTCTTTGAATCCATTTTTCGGAATGAAATAAGCTCGTAAATCCGAAAATAAATCTGGTAGCGAAACCTCTCGGATTTAAAGCTTTAGACTTATTGGTATTTAAATTATCTTGAATTCCGAAATTTCCTTTTTTATGTAATTGCAAATGAGCAACTTCCTTAGCTTTTCTAAAAAACCAAGTTGGAAATCGTTCTGTAAAAACGTTTAATTCAACAATTTTACAATTTATATTATATGAATCGTAAGCGCTATCAGGTAAACAAGAAAAAATAACAATTGTATTAAATTCTTTTTTTGCTTCAGAAATAAAATCGCTTAAAATAAAATTTCTAAATCCTACACCATCTGTTATAACAACTCCTATACTTTTACTATTCATTAAACTTTTTATTTACTTTTTTGAACTTCAAAAAATTCTTTAATTATAATATTTGAAAATATTTTAGCTCCTTCATCATTCAAGTGACCACATGTTGAAAAATATTTATCATCAGTGATAACGTTTTCAAAATTATGAATTTCTGGGTATATTTTTTTTACTTCTTTAAAATAATCTTTATTGATGGTATTTTCGCAGATTGGAGTTGTAACTACAATTAAATTTATTCGGTTTTTTTGGCACAATTTTTTAATTTCCTCATAGTTTTTATTTCTATTTGGTTTTGCGTTTTCCAAACTATACTTCATATTATTTTCCGAACCAAAAAGTGGTTCATAGCCATTATGAGTAAGAAACTTTGTTTTTTTATTAAGCAAAGTGAACATCATTTCTCTAAATCCGATTTTAGTTTCATATTTAACAAATCGATAAAATGGAAAATTAGAAAACAATTGGTAATCTTGCAATTTGGATTTATAGAAACCACTAATAATTAAATTATTATTTAAATAGGGCATAAAAGCTGATCGAGTTCCGTCTGAAAAACTTTCACTCCTTATATTTAAGTCTATTTCTAAAATGATATTTTTAAAGTGATTTTTCTTTTCAATTAGTACTTCTAAAAGCAATAAAGTTTCTTCTAAACTTCCACCACTCATTCCGAAATTAAATACCTTTAATCCTTTCTTTTCAAATTCAGAATTAGTAAAATGATTATTAGCTCTTGAAGAACCCAAGAAAATTACATCATAATCTTTTGGAGAATCATTTAAAGCGTATTGAATTTTGTTTCGATATTTCGAATTGGAATATATTTTAGAATACCCGAAATCTAAAACATATAATGATATGATTAGAATGACTAGCAGTTTTAAGATATGTAACCAAAATAGTTTCATTTTAAAACTTTAGTTCATTAAAAATATGTTTTGTAAATATTCTTGCGCCTTCATCATTTAAATGTCCACAAGAAGAAAAATATTTATCGTCTGTAATCACATTTTCGAAATTATGAATTTCAGGATATACTTTATTAACTTTATCAAAATAATCTAATCCTTTAGTATTCTCACACATTGGCGTCATTACTACAGTTAGCTTAATTTTGTTTTGTTTACAAATTAGTTTAATTTCTTCGTAATATTTATTTCTAATCGCTTTCAATGGAGAAATATCATTTTTCATACTACCTTTTTTATTTGAAAGCAGTGGATAATATCCTTTATTATAAAGTGTATTTGTAGGCTTTTTGGCAGCAACGTCGTATAATTCTCTAAATCCAATTTTATTATCAAATTTGACATATCTATAAAATGGCAAATAATATATTGAATAAAAATCAGGTTCGTTTTTATAATGATTTTTAATAATTTCATTTTGATGAATGTACGGCATAAAACGCGCAGTAGTTCCTTCATCTCTTTTCTCGTTACAAATGCTCAAATCGGCTTCTAATACTAAATTTTTAATTTCGAATTTATTAGCCATCATTAATTTCAAAACTAAAGCTGTTTCAAACATATGTGAGCCACTCATACCATAATTAAAAGATGTATAACCTTTATCTTCAAATATTTGTGGCACAAAATGATTATTGGCACGAGAAGTTCCCATAAAAACAACATCATACTTTTTGTTTGTAGAATGAATTACATTTTCAACTTTATTTCTTTCTGATGATTGTGAGATTACAGCAGTGTATATAACATCTAATAGCAAAGATGCTACTAAAAGTAGTGATAGAAATAAAATTGTATATTTTAAAAAACGCTTCATTTATAATTTTAGTTTTTCAATTAAAATATTTGTAAAAACAACAGCTCCATCATTATTAAGATGGCAATTATCATTAAAATATTTCTCTTCAGCTATCACATTATGAAAATTTGTTAAGCTTGGAATATTTTTCTTTAGCTTGTCGAAAAAGTCTAAATTACTTGTATTTAAACTTACAGGCGTACTAAAATAGTTTATGTTTAAATTTTCTTTTTTGGCAAAATTATCAATTTCAACTTGATATTTATTACTCGCAATAATAAAGGTAGGCATTTTTTGAATTTCTTTTATAGAGCTACCAAAGAGTGCCTTGTAACCTTTATTTTGATTAAAAATTGTGGTTCTTTTCAAAGAAGATAGAAAAATTTTTCTGAAACCAATTAATTGTTCAGAGTTTGAATACTTTAAGAAAGGCACATTTTTCAAGAAAAAATAATTATGATTTGTGGTGTTTAAATACTCAGAGACAATAGGATTTGAAGAATTTGAATAAGGCAACATTTCAGAACTAAAAAACTTGGAAAAATCTTCTTGCTTGTTATAGGAATAATCAACTTGAATAAAAATCTTTTGATAAGTGATATTATATTCTTTTAATAATTTAAGAATATAACTCATGTCTTTTAACTTTAAAGCACTGATTCCTAAATTTAAAGTTTTTTTATGTGTTTTTTGCTCTATAATTTCAGGAATAATAGAATTTTCTACACGAGAAGAACCGATAAAAATATAATCAAATTTTTGATTTTTTAAAGTGTGAATATATTGTGCTTTGGTATAAGGTTCAGAATTTTGAAAAACATATGTAAATGCAAAGTCTAATACATAAGCACTTATTATAAAGATTACAGCAATCTTTAGAAAATATTTTACAAATGCTTTCATTCTAATTAGAACTGAAAATAGATAAATTCTTTATAATCAGAAAAAACACCTAATGCCAAAATAGCCATAATACAAAACAACAATTTTATGTTTTCATATTTACCTGAAATTGGTTCTGTTTTATATTTGTGAAACCACTCAAAAATGGTAAACACACCCACAAGCAATAGTAATTCTGGTGCATAACGTTCATTTGACAAATATTGAATGTCAAATTTTAAATTGGTGAACATATTTTTGATGTAGGACAAAGCTTCTGTAATAGATTTTGCTCTAAAGAAAATCCATGCAAAAGTGGTAATTGTAAAAGTTAGAAAAACATTTAAAATGGTTCTGAAACCTTCACTATTCCATTTAAAATTAATATCTTCTAAATTAT
>CAMLRV010000152.1 GCA_946482495.1 uncultured Flavobacteriia bacterium | reverse complement strand
TGGGTGGTACTGGAGCTGCAATTATCTATAAAAAAGAAGATTTTGATGCGGCTTTAACTTATGGTTTAGAAGCATCACCAATTCATGAAGTATTGATTGACAAAGCTTTAATGGGTTGGAAAGAATACGAATTAGAATTATTACGTGATAGTAACGATAATGTGGTAATTATCTGTACGATTGAAAATATGGACCCGATGGGAATTCATACTGGAGATTCAATTACAGTGGCGCCAGCGATGACATTATCAGATACAACTTTCCAAAAAATGAGAGATATGGCTATCTTAATGATGCGTTCTATCGGAAATTTTGCGGGTGGTTGTAACGTGCAATTTGCTGTTTCTCCTGAT
This sequence comes from uncultured Flavobacteriia bacterium, assembly GCA_946482495.1. Next base: position 5,539 of record CAMLRV010000152.1, on the reverse strand, counting down.
GATAAAGAAGATATCGTAGCAATCGAAATCAATCCTCGTGTGTCTCGTTCTTCGGCTTTAGCGTCAAAAGCAACAGGTTATCCAATCGCAAAAATTGCAACAAAATTAGCGTTAGGGTATAACTTAGATGAATTACAAAATCAAATTACAAAATCAACTTCAGCTTTATTTGAGCCGACATTAGATTATGTAATCGTAAAAATACCACGTTGGAATTTCGATAAATTTGAAGGCTCAGACAGAACTTTAGGTTTACAAATGAAATCGGTTGGAGAAGTAATGGGAATTGGACGTTCGTTCCAAGAGGCTTTACATAAAGCTACTCAATCGCTTGAAATTAAACGTAATGGGTTAGGAGCTGACGGAAAAGGGTATACCAATTACGAACAAATTATTGAAAAATTAACCTACGCAAGTTGGGATAGAGTTTTTGTAATTTATGATGCTATTGCGATGGGAATTCCATTAAGTAGAATTCATGAAATCACAAAAATTGACATGTGGTTCTTAAAACAATACGAAGAATTATTCCATTTAGAGAAAGAAATTTCGAAATTCAAGGTTGACACACTTCCGAAAGAATTATTGCTTGAAGCGAAGCAAAAAGGGTATGGTGACCGTCAAATTGCTCACATGATGGGTTGTTTAGAAAGTCAAGTTCACAAATTACGCGATGAAATGAATATTCAACGTGTATATAAATTAGTAGATACTTGTGCTGCCGAATTTAAAGCACAAACGCCATATTATTATTCAACTTTCGAAGCAGATATTGAAAAAGCTGACGGAACTCGTTATGTTCATAATGAAAGTATCGTAACAGATAGAAAAAAAGTTGTTGTTTTAGGATCTGGACCAAATAGAATTGGACAAGGAATTGAATTCGATTATTCTTGTGTACACGGAGTTTTAGCAGCTAAAGAATGTGGTTACGAAACGATTATGATTAACTGTAATCCAGAAACAGTTTCAACTGATTTTGATACGGCAGATAAATTATACTTCGAACCTGTATTTTGGGAACATATTTACGACATCATTCAGCACGAAAAACCTGAAGGTGTAATTGTTCAGTTAGGTGGACAAACGGCTTTAAAATTAGCAGAAAAATTAGCGAAATACGGAATTAAAATTTTAGGAACTTCATTTGATGCACTAGATTTAGCGGAAGATAGAGGAAGATTCTCAGATTTATTAACAGATTTAAAAATTCCTTTCCCGAAATTCGGAATTGCTGAAAGTGCTGAAGAAGCTTCGCAATTAGCAGATTCGTTAGATTTTCCATTATTAGTTCGTCCTTCATACGTATTAGGTGGACAAGGAATGAAAATCGTAATCAACAAGCAAGAATTAGAAGAACATGTAATTGATTTATTAAAATCGATTCCTGGAAATAAATTATTATTAGACCATTATTTAGATGGTGCGATTGAAGCAGAAGCAGACGCCATTTGTGATGCAGATGGAAATGTATACATTATTGGAATTATGGAGCATATTGAGCCTTGTGGAGTGCACTCGGGTGATAGTAATGCAACATTGCCTCCTTTTAACTTAGGTGAATTCGTAATGCAACAAATTAAAGATCATACACAAAAAATTGCGGTGGCTTTAAAAACGGTTGGATTAATTAATATTCAGTTTGCCATTAAAGATGATATCGTGTATATTATTGAAGCCAATCCGAGAGCTTCTCGCACTGTTCCATTCATCGCAAAAGCATACGGAGAACCTTATGTAAATTATGCAACGAAAGTTATGTTAGGTCATAATAAAGTGACTGATTTTACTTACGAACCAAAATTAAATGGTTATGCAATTAAGCAACCGGTTTTCTCTTTCAGTAAGTTCCCGAATGTGAACAAAGCATTAGGTCCAGAAATGAAATCGACAGGTGAAAGTATTTTATTTATTGATGATTTAAAAGACGATCAATTCTACGATTTATATTCAAGAAGAAAAATGTATTTAACAAAATAAGTTTCTTTACAATTAAGTATAAAAAAATCCCAATTGAAAGATTGGGATTTTTTGTTTTTACTATATGAGATTAAACTTTAACTATGTGTTAATAGAAGTTTCCGACTCGTAATTAGAACTTTCCGATGCATTGTTAGAACTTTCCGATGCGTTGTTAGAAGTTTCCGATGCATTGTTAGAAGTTTCCGATACGTTGTTAGAAGTTTCCGATGCGTTGTTAGAAGTATCCGATGCATTGTTAGAACTTTCCGATACGCTGTTAGAACTTTCCGATGTATTTATAGACTTTTTTTAAAGTTTAAATATTATTCTAATCCTCTAAACTTTAATTTCACGAATGCTTTATAGTATGGCTGTGCTTCTTGTCCTAAAGATTTTAGATAGGCTTTTGTCTCGTTCATTAGTTTTACAATGTTATTATCTGTTAAGTACATGATATTGTTTCTGTTTGAACGAGCCGTTATTAGTTCATTTCCTGCTGTATTAACTAAACTACTTAAACTGTTTAATTCTTGTTGAAAGTTTTGTAGGCTAGTGACATTAATATCGTTTTCGTTAGGTTGGTATTCTGTATGTGAATCTACAAGAACAATGAGTAATGTAAGATTTGCGATTCTGCTGTCGTAACTCATTTGTGAAGTTGAGATTCCGATTGTTTCAGAGGTTTCTGGGTTAATGGCTTTTGGTTTTACATCGCCACGCACTTTTTTTGCTAGTTTTGATATGTTTTCTTTATCGGTTGTTGAAATATTTAGTGATTTAGTGTAGTTAAGTACTTTTGTAGTTCTTTTTCCTAATTGAGCTATTGAATTTTCTCGGTTAGCTACAGCATTTTTGTAACTTGGAATTTTACCGTTTAATTGTGTAATTGAATTATCAATAGATGTTTTGAAATTAGCTAGATTAGCTAATTGAATATTGCTATTTGAGGGATTGTATAACGTTCCCATTTCTTGTAAAATTTGGATGCCTGCGCCTAAATTTGCCACGTTTTTTGCGTGTCCTACTTCTGATGTTGATGCCATTTTTTAAATTAATTTTTTATAAGTTTTTTATTACATTTTATAATTTTTGGCAAAAGTATAACGCAGAGTAAATTTTTTTTACGGGTAAGGCGTAATAAATGTTAAAGTTCATATTGATAGATAACCAGGTATAATTACCTACAAAAAAAAACAGGTATTTATACGTATAATTAAAATTTCACGTTAGTATATTTTTGTCAGTAATTAACAAGACCCTTTTAATAAATGAAAAAATTACTTAACCATCTAGTTTTTAGTGTGCTACTAATTACTTCAGCTTCGTATGCCCAAGACATCCTTTGGGAAAAATCATATGGAGGCAAACATGCCGAATATTTATTTGATGTACAACCTACAGCCGATTATGGATTTATCTTAGCAGGTAGTTCAATTTCTGGAAAAACTGGTAATAAAGAGGTGGCCAATAAAGGCGACTTAGATTATTGGATTTGGAAAATGAACGAAAAAGGTGAGTTAGATTGGCAAAAAAGCTTTGGAGGTACTGGTGTTGACTTACTACAAAGTGTCAAACTTACCACTGATGGTGGTTTTATTTTAGCTGGAACTTCTGATTCTAAAAAAGGATTAGACAAACAGGATGAAGCTAAAGGAGATGAAGATTTTTGGGTAATTAAATTGGATGCTAAAGGGAATGAACTTTGGCAAAAAACAATTGGTGGTAGCGGACAAGATAAATTGAATAATATCATTTTAACTTCTGATGGAGGGTATCTTTTAGGAGGCTCTTCAGCGTCTTATAAAACTAGAGTTGGTTCCGATGGTAAAATTGATTTATTAGGTAAATCTGAAAATACACGAGGAAATTTAGACTACTGGTTAGTGAAATTAAAAAAAGACGGAAGTGTTGAATGGCAAAAAACTTTCGGAGGAAAATATGTTGATGAGTTAAAAGCTATCACATTATTAGCTAATGGAAATTACCTAGTTGGAGGAACATCCAATTCACCAGTTTCTGGAGATAAAACAGGAGATGTATTAGGATTGAATGATTATTGGATCATTCAAGTAGATAAAAATGGTAATGAAGTTTGGCAAAAAACACTTGGTGGAGATGCTGATGACAACTTATTTGCTATAACAGCTACTAAAGATGGTGGTTTTATTATTGGAGGAAATTCCAATTCTGCAACATCAACCACTAAAGCAAAAGGAAGTTCAAACGGAAGTGATTTTTGGGTATTGAAATTCAACAATGAAGCAACTATTCAATGGCAAGAAATTTATAATTATGGTAGTCGTGATGTTTTGACTTCAATAATAGAAAATGAAGATGGAAGCTTTTTAATTGGAGGTTATGCACAAAGTGAAAAAAGCGCTTCAAATTTTAAAAAGAAAAAAGGAGATAAAGATGGAATTAACGACTATATCGCCTTAAAAATAAAAGCGAATGGTGAAGAAATTTGGACACAAACTGTTGGAAGTAAAGGAGAAGAAGTTTTAAAAAAATTACTAGAAACAAGAGATGGAGGTTATTTATTGGCTGGAATTTCAAATTGTTCGGCATCAAAAGATAAAAACAATACTATTGGAAGAAGTGATTTTTGGGTGGTAAAATTAAAAGATAAGGACAAAACAGAGGAAGAAAAATTACCAATTGAAGCCTTCCCAAATCCTGCATTAACTTATACTAATGTGATTATTGGATTTGATTATTCTTACGGCACAGCGAATGTTTACGATTTAAATGGAAGACAATTGCAAAGCCATACTTTAGAAGGAAACAGAACTCTTCCACTTGAAATGACGGGCTATCCTACAGGAATTTACATTGTGGAGGTAGTAACCGACAAAGAAAAAAATAGTATTAAAATCATAAAAAAATAAAGATGAAAAACATATTTCTATTTATATTATTTGGAACTTTTATATCCTTTGGACAAAATGGAGGTTCTAATACAGAACAAGACAAATCTTATCTACCAAACGTTACACCTCCATCTCCAGAATCTTTTGCAATGACTGAATATGGGAAAAACGGAGTCTCAGAATCAACAGGTAAATTAAACTTATCAGTTCCAATTTATAATTACACTGCAGGTAATTTAAATATGCCTATTAGTTTAAATTATTCTGGTGCTGGTGTTAAAATTAATGATATGAGTACTTGGGTTGGAATGAATTGGAACCTTTCAACTGGCGGTGTTATTTCAAGAACAGTTAATGATTTTGCTGATGAGGAAACTTTAATTGTAAGAAAATATATCAACAAACAGAATCTGATAACATTTGCAAGTTATTTATGTAATGATTATTCTCAAGACTATTATAATATTGCGACCTATCCTGATTGGTATGATTCAGAAGTAGATATTTTTAGATTTAATTTTGATGGATATTCAGGAAGTTTCTTTTTAGATGAAAATTTTGATCCTGTATATTTAGAAAACGAACATGAAGTCCTAATTAAAATTGAAGGAACAGAAACAACTAATCTAAGTAAATTACGACTTTCAAAAATATTTTCGATAACAACGCCTGAGGGTGTTAAATATTATTTTGGCGGAACTGCTACT
>CAMLRV010000151.1 GCA_946482495.1 uncultured Flavobacteriia bacterium | reverse complement strand
TGGAATAATGCTCAGGTGATGAAAAGCGATTTCGGGAAAAAGTAAATCGGTTCGTGGTTTTCCGGTGATTAAATCTTTTGGGATTTCAATGCCGTTTTTTGATGCATAAATATAAAGTAAGGCACCAACACTCAAAAAGAAAAGATTGATGATGACAAAAATTCCGGTAAAAGTAAACATGTTTTTTTGAGCTTCTTTGATGTTTTTACAACTCAAGTTTTTCTGCATCAAATCTTGGTCTAATCCAACCATAGCAATGGTTACGAAAATTCCACCTAAAAGTTGTTTCACAAAATGTTGTCCTGAACCAATAAAATCTTCCAAAAAGAAAATTTTTGAATATTTAGAATTGTTAATTTCAGTAATTGCATTACTAATTCCTAAATCTAAACTTTCGCAAACAAAGTAAATTGTAAAGAAAACGGAAGCTACTAAAAATAAAGTTTGTAATGTATCTGTAATGATAATTGTTTTTAATCCGCCTTTGTAAGTGTATGCGAAAATTAATCCTAAACTAATTAAAACAGTAGCTGCAAAAGGAATTCCGAATGTATCAAAAACAAAATGCTGCAATACTAAAACTACTAAGTATAAACGGAAAGCAGATCCAATAGTTCGACTTAATAAAAAGATAAACGAAGCGGCTTTGTAACTATAATATCCTAATCGTTGTTCAATATAAGTATAAATTGAAGTTAAGTTTAAACGGTAATATAATGGTAATAAAACTGTTGCTACAATAATAAAACCAATCGCATTTCCTAAAATAAATTGAAAATAGGCAAATTGATTCGCATCCACTGCACCAGGAACCGAAATAAAAGTTACACCTGAAAGTGCCGTTCCAATCATACCAAAAGCGACTAAATACCATGGTGATTTTTTATTAGCTTTAAAGAAAGTATCATTGCTACTTCCAGCTTTTTTGTTCATGAAATATGAAATTCCGAACAAAACAATAAAATACGAAAGGAAAAATAGTAGAATGGTGGTTGGTTGCATAAGTTTTTTTTACAAAAATAGTAGAATAATGTAAATTCAACACATATTTGTTTACATTTGAAAAAATTTAATTGAAATAAGATGAGAAACGAATTTACAAAAAAGCTATTTTATATTTTAGCTTTGTTTACAGTATCATTTTCTGCTTTTGCACAAGATGAAGGTGAAGAAATGATGGAAATGGGGTCAGATGTTGTAATTGATATGGATTTTAATAAATCTTTATATGCCAATAATTCTGGGAATATGTACATGTCTGATTCGCCAAAAGCGGTTTTAATGGCTATGGCAGTTCCGCAAAGTTATGAATCTGGGAAAACAGAATTAACTAAGGTGATGAAACCAGATTTGAAAAATTTTAAAGCACAAGAATTTACTGAAAACGGATTAAAATTTTATTCTTGTTCTGGAAATATGACACAAAGTGGTGTTGAGGTTTTCGTGGAAGTATTGATTAAAAAAACAGGTGATGATTCTTGTGTAATGGTTACTTCAATTTTTGAGCCTTCAGTAAAAGAAAAATTCGGTAAAGAAGCAAAAAGAGCAATTATTTCTGCCAAAGTAGTAGAATAATCCGAAATAAAAACTATTAAAAACCTATTTGCATTTTTGTAAATAGGTTTTTCTTTTGAATGCAACTCACTATCTTTGTCAAATGGAATTCTCTTCGAAATTATTAGAAAATGCTGTGAATGAAGTCGCAATGTTGCCTGGAATTGGTAAACGTACCGCTATGCGATTGGTTTTGCATTTGTTAAAACAACCTAATGAACAAACCGTATTACTAACAGAAGCATTAACTAAAATGCGAAATGAAATAATTTATTGCCAAAGTTGCCATAATATTTCGGATAATTTGGTTTGCGAAATTTGTAATAATCCTTCTAGAGATCATTCAATTGTTTGTGTAGTTGAAGATGTTAGAGATGTAATGGCAATTGAAAATACGAGAATGTATAAAGGGATTTATCATGTTTTAGGTGGGAAAATTTCTCCTATAGAAGGGATTTCTCCAAGTCAATTGCATATAGATACTTTAGTTCAAAAAGTAAAAGACCAAAAGGTTTCTGAAATTATTTTTGCGCTGAGTTCAACTATGGAAGGTGATACTACTAACTTTTATATTTTTAAACAAATTAAAGAGTTTAATATCAATGTATCTGCCATTGCTAGAGGGATTTCAGTTGGTGATGAACTAGAATATGCGGATGAAGTTACTCTTGGAAGAAGTTTGTTGCACAGAATTCCTTTTGAATCCTCAATTAAATCGATGTAATTCTTTTAAATTAACAAGGAAAAAGTATATTTGTAAAATCTAAAATAATGCTATGAAATTTTTCAAACAAATATTTAAAATAATTGCTATTTCACTTTTGTTAACCTCATGTGTGCCTCATAAAGACACACTTTATTTAGAAAAAAATAAAGATAGAGTTGCTGACATTGAAATTAATGCAGATGCTTACAAACCCTATAGGCTTCAAGTTGACGATATTCTTTCTATTGAAATCAAGTCAAATAATTCAAAAGATGTAGAAATTTTTAATAAAAAACAAGGTAGTGCTACCACTCAAGTCAATCAAGATCAATTGTATTTTGACGGGTATCAAGTGGATGGTTTTGGAAATATTAGAATTCCTGTATTAGGTTCTGTAAATGTACAAGGCCAAACTATTGAGGAAATTACGAAGTTATTAGAAAAGAAATTGTTAGAAGAGTATTTTACACCAGCATCTAATCTTTTTGTAATTGTGAAATTAGCCGGAATTAAGTATACAATTAATGGAGAAGTTTCTAATACTGGAACAAAAACAGTTTTTCAAGATCGTTTAAATATTTTAGAAGCTATTGCAAATTCAGGTGATATTAAAATTACAGGTAATAAAAAAGAAGTTGTGGTAATGAGAAGAATACCAACAGGTTATCAGTCGGAAACTTTAGATTTAACAGATGCTAATGTGATTAATTCTCCTTATTTTTATTTAAAACCAAACGATTACATTTATGTTAAACCTTTAAAACAAAAAAGTACTGGTTTAGGAACAAATGGATTACAAACACTAACTACTGTGCTTTCTCTTTTCGGAGTAATAACAACAACTTACTTACTAATCAAAAGTTTATAAGAAATATAATGTTTGATACTAAAGATTTAAAAACGTTAGCGGAAGGTGCTAGCTTTGATGTAAAAGCATTTCTAGTAAAATTATTAGGACATTGGAAAATATTTTTACTTTCTATGTCAATTGCAATGTATTGGGCATATCATGTAAATATTAGAAAAGAAAGTATTTACGGAATGGATGCTTCAATTGTTGTAAAAGATGATAGTAATCCAATGTTTTCAAATAATACAAGTTTAACTTTTAACTGGGGTGGAACTTCAGATAAGGTTCAAACAGTAATAACCACTTTACGTTCAAGAACTCATAATGAAAAAGTTGTTGATAAGCTTCAGTATTATATCAAATATCTAAGAAAAGGAGATTATTTTTATCCAGATGCATATGGTACAATTCCTTTTAAAGCGGTTATTAATAAGCAAAGAGGACAATTAGCAAATACACTTATTAGAATTAAACCAGTTTCCAATACCGAGTTTGAATTTGAAGTGGATTTTGGTGAGGCAAAAGAAGTGATGTTGTATCATTATAGTGATTATTCAACAAGTACAGTAAAAACGCCTGGGAAAAAATTTTTAAGTAAATTTAAGTTTAATCAAGAAATTAACTTACCATTTTTTGATGGACAAATTACTTTAGATTCTTCAAAACCATTAAATCTAAATGAGGATATTTATATCCGATTTGATGATTTTAATAATACGGTTGGAGCATTTAAAGGAATTGGAGTTAGTGCAGATCCAAAAGCACTATCTGTAATTGTTTTAGATATGCAAGGTTCAAATAAAGCTCGATTAGTTGAATATTTAAATTCAACGGTTACTATTTTAAGAGAAAACGAACTGAATAGTAAAAATTTATTTGCTGTAAATACCATCCGATTTATTGATAGTACTTTGAATGTAATTGAAGGGCAACTTAAAAATACCGAATCTGATTTAAAAAATTTCAGAAAAAATACCAATGTTTATGAGTTGGAATCTGGTGGTGCAAAACTTTCGGAAGAAATTACAAGTTTAGATTTAGAGCAAGATAATGTTAGAAGAAAATTAGCTTTCTATAATTTCCTTAAAAGCTATTTAGAAAAAAATACAGATTACTCTAAGTTGCCAGCACCAGCTGTTGCAGGAATTGATGATCCAAATATAATTGCGAATGTAACAAGATTAATACAATTGTCTATTGAAAGATCTGAAAAAACATTTACCGTAAAAAATCAAAATTTATATAAAGAGTTAGATTCTCAAATGGAATCCGTAAAAAAAGTATTACTGAATAACATTGAGAGTTCTAAAAGTGCTTTGTCTATTGATTTAAGAAGTATTAATGGAAGAATTAATAAAGCAGAAGGTTCAATTAGTCAATTGCCAGATAAAGAACAAGATTATATTAATATTTCAAGAAAATACGATTTAAAAGAAAAAATATATAGTACATTTTTAGAGAAAAGAAGTGAAGCAGATATCGTAAAAGCTGCAAGCGTTTCTGATATTGAATTTATTGATACAGCAAAAGATGTTGGTGGTGGTTTCAGAGGTCCGAAGCGATCAATTAACTACGTTTTAGCTATGATTGTTGGTTTCTTTTTGCCATTTTTATATGTTTTAATAATTGCATTGTCAGATACGAATATTAATACCACACAAGAAATTACACAGTTGACAAAAATTCCAATCATTGGTGTAATTGGAAAGAAAAATACAGAAAATAATTTATCGGTTTTTGAAAAACCTAAGTCTCCATTGGCAGAATCGTTTAGAGCAGTTCGTTCGTCTTTACAATTTTTATCCAAGAAACATAATTTGGAAGGAACAAAAATTTTAATGTTAACGTCCTCAATTTCTGGTGAAGGAAAATCGTTTTGTTCAATTAATTTAGCAACAGTTTTCGCTTTAAGTGAAAAGAAAACAGTAATTGTTGGTCTAGATTTAAGAAAACCTAAAATTTTTGGCGATTTTAAAGTGGATAATAACTCAGGAGTAGTAAATTATTTAGTTGGACAAAAATCTGTAGATGAAATCATTTACAAATCACATATTCCAAATTTAGATATTATTACTTCAGGACCAATTCCTCCAAATCCATCAGAATTGTTGATGAGTGAAGCTATGGGTGAATTAATTACTGAATTAAAAACAAAATATGATTATATTATTTTAGATACTCCTCCAGTTGGTTTAGTTGCGGATGCGTTAGAATTATCACATTATGCTGATGCTACTTTATATGTAGTAAGACAAGCTTATACCAAAAGAGGAATGCTTTCAGTGGTGAATGAAAAACATTTACGAGGAGAATTGAAAAATGTAAGTATCGTTTTTAATGGTTTCCAAAATAAAGCCAAATATGGTTACGGTTATGGCTATGGATATAGTTACGGAGCGTATGGTTATGGTTACGGAACATATTATGAAGAAGAAAGGAAACCTAAAACAGCAAAAGAGAAAATTTTAGATTTCTTTAATTTTTCTAAAAATAAAAATTCATAATTCGTGAATGAATCTATTCAAAATAAAAAAATTGTTATAACGGGTGGAGCAGGTTTTATCGGTTCTAACTTGTGTGACCATTTTTTGAAAAATGACAACCAAATTGTTTGTTTAGATAATTTTTCAACAGGATTTAAACATAATATTGAACCTTTTTTAAACCATCCAAATTTCACGTTAATTGAGGGTGATATAAGAAATTTTGAAACCTGTAGAAAAGCAGTTGAGAATGCCGATTTTGTTCTACACCAAGCAGCTTTAGGAAGTGTGCCACGTTCT